>NZ_JBPOFP010000001.1:0-101228 GCF_051252315.1 Paraglaciecola sp.
AACTATAACTAAGCATTTCATCGCCTAAGTCTCCGAGATCCATAGCAATGTCATTCACTTCATCTAATGTAGAAAGCTCTATTTTATGGGCACCAATGACTTGTTCTGCAGCTTGATAGAAAGCGTCATTATTTGTATTAGCAGATTCGTATAACTTGAATATATCCGGATAAGACTGAGTGGTATTTGCTAGCGTTTTTATTGCTACATCATTTTTATTTTTTTCTACTAAAAACAACTCTTCTGCTTTTTTGACTAGGTCAAATTGAGTCTGTACAAAATAATTACTTAACTCGATTTCAGATTTCAACAAACTATTTGAAAGATCTGAACTAGTGATGAGCATGGGTACACTTTCGTCTGTTACTTTACTGACCCCTTTACTAATACTTCCTATACTGACAAGGGACACAACAAATATACCCATTGCAAATAAAACAACTAAAGCAAAACCACCAAATATCCTTGTTGACACATTAAATCGCATTGAGCTTCCTTCTTTGTTCTTACTTAGCGAATCAATTATTAGGTATAGCAGTGATCACAATTAATACAAATAAATTAAATATATAATTCATGTAGTTAGCCCACTAATTTTAATTTGAACTTATTAAGTGGTTGGGCCAAAAATAGTCAAAGAGGTAAGTCTTTTTAGCTGAGGGGGATAATCGAATTACAGAGTTAAGCTGGCGCGCGATAAAACTTTAATATCAAAAAACCGGAGACGTTAAATAGAACTAGATAAAATTTGTAAGAGGGATTAAGTGTGCTTGTTCACTATTGTAAACAAGCACTTTCAGCATTAACTACGTTTTTTATTCGCTTGTTTTACTCTATGTTTTTTAACTGAACGCCTCATACGGCTTAGCTTAACGTGATCTAATTTACCTGGTTCAACTTTAATTAAGGTATTGGCTTCAGGAGGAAGCTGGACACTTTTACGTAATCCATTTAAATCAGGTAATGTAAGTTCAACCCAACCACCTTGAGGTAAACGCTTTTGCAACTCTAATTCGCCATATCGCACACGAATTAAGCGACTTACTTGTAGGCCTTGAGATTCCCATAAACGTCTAACTTCGCGATTACGTCCTTCTGATAAGCTCACGTTGTACCAAGAGTTTGTGCTCTCTTCATCGCTAGGCTTTTTCACAATCTGAGTAAACTTAGCCAATCCATCTTCTAATTTCACGCCATCAGTTAAACGTTTTAGCATGATGTCTTCTACTTCACCAAATACTCGTACAGAGTATTCACGCTCTACTTCGTGTTTGGGATGCATTAAGCGATTAGCCAATTCACCGTCATTTGTAAATAACAAAAGTCCGCTGGTGTTAATATCCAAACGGCCTACAGCGATCCACCGGCCATTTTTAATGGCTGGCAGTCTATCAAAAACTGTAGCTCGGCCTTCAGGATCTTTACGGCTACACAATTCCCCTTCTGGCTTGTTGTACATTAAAACTCGGCACATTGGCGATTCATTGGCTGTGTTTATCGGATTTCCATCTACCCGAATTTTGTCTGCAGACTCAACACGATCTCCTAAGGTAGCAAGTTTACCATTTACAGAAACTCGACCCGCTTGGATCCATCGTTCCATTTCACGTCTTGAACCTACGCCGGCATTGGCTAGGACTTTTTGTAATTTATCACTCATTAGTGTATTTGCTCTGGTTCATCTGGCACATTTGATTCGTCTAACACGACATCATTTGTATTTACAGATTTAGATTGAAGCTCTCCTTCACTCTGCATAGCAGGTTCTTGGGAGAGAATATTTAATGGGTTAACGTCTTTTTGACTAGCAAGATCAGATTCGTCAGAAGCTAAAAACGCTTCCGCGCTGGGTAAGTCGGCTAAACTTTTTAACGAAAAATAATCAAGAAACTCTTTGGTTGTGGCATACAAAGAAGGCCTACCAGGCACTTCCTTATGGCCAATCACTTTTATCCACCCTCTCTCGCTTAAGGTTTTCATTATATGACTACTCACCGACACCCCGCGCACATCCTCAATTTCTCCACGGGTGATGGGTTGACGATAAGCAATTAACGAGAGTGTCTCTAACATAGCACGGGAGTACCTTGGTGCTTGTTCATGCCATAATTTGCTTAACCAAGGACTTAAACTATCCATAGATTGAAAGCGATAACCGGAAGCGACTTCAACCAATTGAATGCCTCTGGCTTGATAATCTAAAGTCAATTCAGCTAATACTTCTTTCAGCATCTTTTTACTGACTACTAAGTCTTCCAAAACAGTTAACTGCAGCTGTTCAAAAGATATCGCTTGGTCGGCTACAAAAATGCTAGCTTCGACTAATTGTTTCAACTGAGCACGAGAAATTTTAGCCATCAGTTTGGACTCCTTGCTCTTGCGTACCGTTTAATCGAACATGAATATTGCCAAAGGCTTGGTCTTGCACTAATTCAATTAGGCTTTCTTTACTTAATTCTAAAATGGCTAAAAAGGTAACCACCACACCTGCTTTGCCTTCGTTAGCATGAAAAAGTTGATCAAATCCAGTGAATTCATCGGCAGATATTTGTTCTAAAATTAGGCTCATTCGTTCTCGAGTAGAAAGTGTTTCTTTTTCAATATGATGGTGATTAAAAGCTTCTGCACGTTTCATAGCACCTTGAAAACTCAAAACAAGTTCTTGCATGCTCACAGCCGGCAGTATTTTAATAGGCTCAACGCTAGGAGCTGGTTGAGCTTTAGCATTAAATACATCACGCTCCTGCCTAGGAATGTTATCTAATTCATGTGCAGCTACTTTAATCCGTTCATATTCTTTTAGACGGCGAATTAACTCAGCTCGTGGATCTTCCTCATCTTCTTCTGCATCAGGCCTTTTGGGCAATAATAAACGAGATTTAACCTCAGCTAGAATGGCCGCCATTAATAAATATTCGGCCGCCAGTTCGAGTTTAAGATCTTTCATCAATTCAACATATTCCATGTATTGTTGAGTCACCTGATATACAGGTAAGTTGACGATATCGAATTTCTGACGACGAATAAGGTACAAAAGCAGATCCAGAGGACCTTCAAATGCCTCTAAAATTAACTCTAGGGCGTCTGGGG
Organism: Paraglaciecola sp.; assembly: GCF_051252315.1. Lineage (GTDB taxonomy): Bacteria > Pseudomonadota > Gammaproteobacteria > Enterobacterales > Alteromonadaceae > Paraglaciecola. The sequence continues at coordinate 3,091 of NZ_JBPOFP010000001.1, forward strand.
GAATGTATAAATCTTCTGGTTTTTCAATCAAAGCCTCGCCATTAACAAAAGCCAATGGCAATGGTTGTTGCACTGGCTCGCTGTTAGCGGGTCCTGAAAACGAAGAATTATCTGTCGACATTTTATTAATTCAATTTAGCTAAAAGGACTGATATCACCACTACCTTCTCTGATGATAGTAGTTTCACCTTCAGACATATCGATAACAGTGGTAGGCTGCTCGCCCAAAAAACCACCATGAATGATCAAGCCAACTTGTTTTTCTAACTTATCACGGATCTCATCGGGATCAGACTCAGCCACTATCTCATCAGGTAGAATTAAGGTGGTAGACATCAAAGGTTCACCTAACTCCTCTAACAAATCTAAAGCGATTTTATTGTCTGGCACTCGAATACCTATGGTTCTTCTCTTAGGGTTTTGTAGTCGTTTAGGTACTTCTTTAGTGGCTTTTAGAATGAAAGTATATGGCCCTGGCGTGTTGTTTTTTATCATCCTAAAAGCGGTGTTATCAACCCTTGAATATTCAGATAACTCAGACATGTCTTTACACATTAGAGTAAAGTTATGATCTTTATCGATATGTCTAATACGACAAATTTGCTCGAGGGCTTTTTTGTCATTCATATGACATCCGATGGAGTATCCAGAATCTGTGGGGTAAACAATCACTTCGCCTCGATGAATTAATTCACAAGCTTGTTTTATTAAACGTGCCTGAGGATTATCCGGGTGAATATAAAAAAACTGACTCATGGTAAAACTCCTATCCTACTATCCCAGCAGTACATTTGAGTGGGGATTATTATTAGTGTAACTATGACAAACCCAATTAAGCTGAAGCGGTTAGCTCCCAGTCATGCCATATTGGCACAAGCTGCTCAGGAAGCGAAAGGTTTTTGCCTAATTCGGTCCAACGATTCGGAAAATGAAAATCAGAACCACTGGATGCCATTAAATTATGCTCTTGGGCAATATCTGCCAACAATTTTTTACGCTCTGGGGTTAAATGGGAATGAATCACTTCCATACCGTCTCCACCAGCGCCTGCAAACTCGGCAACTAAACGTCTAAGCCACTTTGTGGTCATATCATAATGACCAGGGTGCGCTAAAACAGCTTTACCGCCAGCGTCTTGGATCCAAGTCACAGCCTCTTGAATACTAATCCACTTTGGTTTGACATGGGCTCTTTTGCCCTTGCCTAAATATTTTCTAAAAACGGTATCAAAATCTTTAGCCACATTTCTTTGTACTAACACACGAGCAAAATGCGCACGCGTTAGCTGCCCTACTCCAGCGATTTCTTTTGCCTCAGACAGTACATCTTCAATACCCGCCTTGGCCAATTTGTCAGACATAAGTTGTGCACGTCTGTCTCGCTCTTGGCTTTGCTGTTCTAGCCTTTGCAAAAATGGCTGGTCTTTATGGTCAACATTCAAGCCCAAAATATGAATATCAAAATTATGCCATGAGGTAGATATCTCAACTCCAGGCAATATTTGCATATGCCTTTTTTGTTGAGCTTGGTATTGCAAGGCTTCATCAATACCCATAACGGTATCGTGGTCAGTAATAGCTAACACATTCACTTGCATATTATGCGCACGATCGATTAATTCTTTTGGAGACAAGTGTCCATCAGAATAATAAGTATGGCTATGTAAGTCGATTTTCATGTATTGAGTGATTTCTTATATAGTTAATTTTTATAGCTAAAAGCAATTTGTGTATTGACACGGAAGCGTTTTTGTTTTCTTCTATAGGCACAAATATTGTGAATAAGCTTATTATACGCTGTCACAAGCACTAATTCATAACTAATAGTCAGAATTAAAGAGACAATGACATGAAAAATACTCAAACACACATTACTTGGTGGTGGCACAACCTGAACTAACGGGCTGTGAGTGTTTGTATTTTTTACAAATAAATTTAAAAAAGCCCGTATAATGCGGGCTTTTTTACGTGTAGCCAAAAGTAAATTAGACCCGCAAAGATACTCAATTAAAATAGTCACTAAAATAGAAGTACGAGAACAATAATGAGTTTAGCCCAGTTAACAGAACAGGTAGGAAAAGTTGAGACCTTAATTGTTTCGGCAGATTATGTAGCCGATCCATTACATGCCTATCAATATCTTTGCCAAAATACGACAAATAACTTACTACTTGAGTCTGCTGAAATTGATAGCAAAGACAACCTTAAAAGTTTGCTTTTGGTCGATGCCGCGGTCAAATTAGAATGTCATGGACATCAAGTCACGTGTCGCGCAATTTCAGATAATGGCCGTGCCGTGTTACCCATATTTATTGAACATTGCCCTGCTGGTGTCAATCACGAATACGATCTTGATAATGGCATTATCACCTTATCTTTTCCCGAACCTGATCCAGCGTTAGACGAAGACAGTAGACTAAAAGCGCCAGCGGTTTTTGATGCGTTACGCCTAATTACACAAAAAATCATCACTATTCGTCAGCATCCTAATGCAGTCTTTTTAGGTGGCGCTTTAGCTTATGATTTATTAGCCAGTTTTGAAAAATTGCCAGATGTGAAAAGTAGTGAAAACTCGTGCCCTGATTTTGTATTTTACCTAGCAGAATCTTTGGTTGTTATTGATCATCAGACTCAACAAACCGAACTTATTGGCAGTGTGTTTAGCGGAGAAAATGTCCGTGACAACTATTTTGTTGTGAGTCAAAGACTAGAACAAATCAAACATAAATTGGCCACAATTAAGCCCTTACCGGTTCAAACCAAACAAACAATTGATATTAACCAGCTTTCAGTAAACAAGTCCGATGCAGAATTTAAACAAGACGTATTGGATTTAAAAGAACACATATTGGCAGGTGATATTTTTCAAGTAGTGCCTTCACGTACTTTTAGTTTGCCTTGCCCACATCCACATGACGCATATCGAGCTTTAAAGAAACAAAACCCAAGTCCTTATATGTTCTTTATTAAAGACGATGACTTTTACATGTTTGGAGCCTCTCCTGAGTCGGCATTAAAATACACCCAAGAAACAAATCAAGTTGAAATTTACCCGATTGCCGGCACTCGCCCAAGAGGTAAACGAGCAGACGGCAGTATCGATTTAGATTTAGATAGCCGCTTAGAGTTAAACCTTCAAGAAGACAAAAAAGAACGTTCTGAACACATAATGTTGGTGGACTTAGCTAGAAATGACGTGGCAAAAGTGTCTCAACCTGGCAGCCGATATGTCACAGATTTATTAAAAGTCGATCGATATTCTCACGTAATGCACTTGGTTTCTCGGGTGGTAGGACAATTACGTGATGACTTGGATGCACTTAATGCATACCAAGCCTGTATGAACATGGGCACTTTAGTCGGCGCACCTAAAGTCAGCGCAGCAACCCTAATTAGAGAAGTAGAAAAACAACGTCGTGGCAGTTACGGTGGCGCTGTGGGTTATATTAACAATCAAGGTGACATGGATACCTGTATTGTAATCCGCTCTGCATTTGTGAAAAACGACACTGCTTATGTTCAAGCAGGAGCTGGAGTAGTATTCGATTCAGACCCACAATCTGAAGCAGACGAAACACGTAGTAAGGCACAAGCAGTAATCAATGCTGTCTTAACCAGCTCTCAGCCGAACGAGTCACTAGATGCAGGAGAAGGCCAATGAATACTCCGGTAACTCAACCCCAGTCGCAAACCCAATCAAATATCTGTGTATTCTTGTTAGATAATTTTGACTCTTTCACCTACAACTTAGTCGATGAATTACGTAGTTTGGGGCTAGAACTAATTGTGTACCGCAACTCAGTGCCAGCCGAGTTAATACTAGAAAAAATGCAAGAAAAGTCCCAGCAAACAGGTAGTAACAACCAAACCAAACAAGTCATGTTAATGTTATCACCTGGCCCCGGGAATCCGTCTCAAGCCGGCTCAATGTTGACGTTATTGTCTTTAGTAAAAGGCCAATTTCCGGTACTGGGTATTTGTTTAGGCCATCAAGCGATTGTAGAATCTTATGGTGGAAAAATTGTTCGTTCTAATGAAGTCATGCATGGTAAGTCTTCGTTAATCAAACATTGTGGTGACAAAATGTTTGTTAACATGCCCCAGCCTCTTCCTGTCGCTCGGTACCACTCATTAATGGCAGATGATATGCCAGCAGAGCTGGATTTATTAGCCAATTTTAATGATATTCCAATGGCAGTCACCCATGCTAAAGACAAGATGTTAGGTTTTCAGTTTCACCCAGAATCTATTTTAACCTCTCAAGGCAGTCAATTATTAATGCAAAGCATTGAATATTTAACTCAAAATCAGCCCAATAACCTACAAGAAGGATAAGGCAGACCACTATGATCCATAACATTCTAGAACAGTTATATCAGGGCAAAGATCTACAACAATCTGAAGTCACAGAAGTGTTCTCCCAAGTTGTTACAGGCCAAGTTGACGATATCGTTTTATCTTCCTTATTAACTGCGTTAAAAATTAAAGGTGAACGCCCGGCAGAAATAGCTGGGGCAGCCGCCGCATTAATTAAAAATGCAGGCGCTTTTCCTAGTCCTGATTACGAATTTGCAGATATTGTAGGCACAGGTGGTGACGGACATAACACCATTAATATTTCTTCTGCCTCTGCCATAGTCGCAGCAAGTTGTGGTTTAAAAGTCGCTAAACATGGTAATCGTAGCGTGTCTAGCAAGTCTGGTTCTGCGGATTTATTTAAAGCCTTTGGTTTAGAGTTAACTATGCCAGCAGACACAGCTCGTGAATGTTTAGACCAATCAAACCTGTGTTTCTTGTTTGCACCTAATTATCACTCTGGTATTCGTCATGCCATGCCAGTTCGCACTACCTTAAAAACCCGTACTTTATTCAATTTGTTAGGGCCTTTGGTTAATCCAGCTCGCCCTAGTCATATTATTATCGGGGTGTATGCGCCGGAATTACTCAAACCTTTTGCTGAAACCTTACAATTGTTAGGTTATCAAAAAGCGTTAGTGGTGCACGGTAGTGGTTTAGATGAGTTTGCCTTACACGGTGAAACCCAAGTGATAGAAGTAAATGGCGATGCCTTAACCGAATTTAGCTTATCACCCACTGACTTTGGTCTGGACTCCTATCCATTAGATGCCATCAAAGGTGGTGAGCCTGAAGAAAACAAAAAGCTCATCGAAAATGTATTAATCGGCAAAGGCGAACCAGCACATCAAGCTGCTGTCGCGATGAATACGGGTGCACTATTAAAATTATGCGGTAAGGCAGCCTCATACCAAGAAGGCGCTAATATGGCAATTGAAGCTATGCAACAACAATTGCCTTTAGCCAGCATAAAACTCTCGGCTGAGATCAGTCAAAAACACGATTAGACCAATAGGAACCTGTTAACTAAATGGCCAACGTACTAGAAAAAATTGTGTTAGATAAACGCCAAGAAATAGCACAGCGAAAAACCGATTTACCATTGGACAGTTTTATTGAACAGCTTACGCCGTCGGATAGAAGTTTTTATGACGCGCTGGCACAACCTAATGCAGGTTTTATCCTAGAGTGCAAAAAAGCGTCTCCATCAAAAGGTTTGATCCGAGAAGATTTTGATCTTGATGAAATCATTCAAGCGTACAAACCCTACGCAGCTTGCATTTCTGTATTGACTGACGAAAAGTATTTTCAAGGTAAATTTGAATATCTTGAATACGTACGAAAAAATGTCACGCAACCAGTGATCAACAAAGACTTTTTTGTTGAGGCCTACCAGGTTCATCTTGCTCGTTATCATAATGCAGACGCCATTCTTCTCATGTTATCGGTGTTGGATGACGCAGAATATATTGAACTGGCGAACCTTGCAGAACATTATCAATTAGATGTACTGACCGAAGTCAGTAACGAAGAAGAAGTGCATAGAGCCGCAGCCTTAAAAGCTAAAATCATTGGAATTAATAACCGTGATTTACGGGATTTGAGCACCGATCTTGCCACCACAGAACGTTTGGTTCCTTTGATTAAAGAATTGGCCACACATGAACATGTGGTTATCTCTGAATCAGGTATTTATACCCATCAGGACGTACGCCGCCTTGCGCCCTTAGTAGAAGGTTTCTTGGTTGGAAGTTCTCTTATGGCAGAAGATGACATTACTTTGGCCGCTAGAAAACTTGTATACGGCAGTGTAAAAATTTGCGGTACCACGAACCTAACTGGTGCCAAACTAGTTAAAGATAGCCATGCTAGTTATGCCGGCCTTATCTTTGCTGAAAAATCAAAGCGGTTTGTCACGTTAGAACAGGCCAAACAAATCACCTATGCTGTGCCTTTCAACTACGTTGGTGTGTTTGTTAATGCGCCAATTGAGCAAGTCATTCGATATTCTAAAGAACTTAATCTAGTGGCGGTGCAATTACATGGACAAGAAGACCAAAGATATATAGATCAACTTGGAGTTGAGCTAAATCAATCTTGCCAAATTTGGCTGGCCAAAGGGGTGAAAAGTGAATTACCCACTTTAGATGAAAAACAAATAGATTACTTTTTATTAGATTGCCAAGTTGGGGAACAATCAGGTGGCACAGGCCAAAGCTTTATTTGGCAATTGTTAGACCAGATACCTGACAAAACCAAACTGATTTTGGCGGGTGGTATAAGCCCAAGTAACGTAAAACAAGCGGCACAACATCACTGTGCCATGTTAGATCTAAACTCAGGTGTAGAAAGCGCCCCAGGAATAAAAGATCTAGAAAAAATAAACCAAGCTTTTAGCCAACTAAGACAGTATTAAATACCACTTTATCTGATAGTGGATATCTAGAAACGGCTTTTAGTAAAAATATAGATTTATAAAGTGAGAAATAAATGAATCATTTAGACAGTAAATTTGGCGAATATGGCGGCATGTATGTCCCTGAATTGCTAATTCCTGCACTCGACCAACTCGAACAAGCTTTTATTGATGCTCAAAACGATCCCGAATTCCAAGCCGAATTCATGGGTTTACTAAAAGACTATGCGGGTCGCCCAACTGCCATGACCTTAACGCGCAACTTAGTCAATAACCCTAAAGTTAAATTATACCTAAAACGTGAGGATCTACTTCACGGTGGTGCACACAAAACCAATCAGGTATTGGGCCAAGCATTATTAGCCAAACGTATGGGTAAAACCGAAATCATTGCTGAAACTGGTGCAGGTCAGCACGGTGTAGCCACCGCACTTGCCAGTGCATTGTTAGGCCTAAAAGCCCGTATTTACATGGGGGCTAAAGACGTAGAACGTCAAGCACCCAATGTTTTCAGAATGCGCTTAATGGGTGCTGAAGTCATCCCTGTAGACGCGGGTTCTGGTACCTTGAAAGATGCAGTGAATGAAGCGTTACGTGACTGGTCTGCTAGTTACGACAAAGCTCACTATTTATTAGGTACAGCGGCAGGCCCTCACCCGTTCCCAACTATAGTTCGAGAATTTCACCGCATGATAGGTGAAGAGACCAAAGCTCAAATTTTAGAAAAAGAAGGGCGTTTGCCTGATGCAGTTGTTGCCTGTGTAGGCGGTGGTTCCAACGCTATTGGCATGTTTGCTGACTTTATCGATGATCCTAGTGTGAAATTAGTCGGTGTTGAACCTGCTGGAAAAGGTGTGCACACCAAAGAACATGGAGCCGCTATTGGTAAGGGTACTGCAGGTATCTTACACGGTACGTACAGCTACATCATGCAAGATCAAGATGGTCAAATTGAAGAGTCATATTCAGTATCCGCTGGACTAGATTACCCAGCAGTAGGACCACAACATGCCCATTTAGCTGACATTGGCCGAGCGGAATATGTGTCGGTCACCGATGAAGAAGCACTCAATGCGTTTCAAATATTGTCTCGTAAAGAAGGCATTATCCCAGCTTTAGAATCTTCACATGCCCTTGCCCATGGACTAAATATGGCTGATGAAGCTGAAGATGGCACTATTATCGTAGTGAATTTATCTGGTCGAGGTGACAAAGATTTAGCCCATGTCCACAGCATATTAGGAGACAAGTAAAATGACTAACTTAACAACAGATCGTTATGCAAAACTATTTACACGTCTTGATGCTGCTAACGAAGGAGCGTTTGTTCCATTTGTTATGGTTGGCGACCCAGATGCAAATACTTCAGTTAACATTATAAAAGCGTTAATCGAAGGTGGTGCAGATGCATTAGAATTAGGCTTTCCTTATTCTGATCCAATCGCTGATGGCCCTACAATTCAAAAAGCAGCCATTCGTGCTTTGGATCACAAAATTCAAATCACAGAATGTTTCGACATTATTAAAAAAGTGCGGGAAATTGATGCCGATATTCCCATTGGATTATTGTTATACAGTAATTTGGTACTCAAACGAGGAATTGAAAGCTTCTATCAAGACGCTGCAAATGCTGGTGTAGACTCTATCTTAATCGCAGATGTGCCACTTCGTGAAGCAGACCGATTTATTGCCATTGCCGAACAAACGGGCATCAAGCAAATACTAATTGCTCCACCTAATGCAAGTGATGAAACCCTTGCTGAAATAGGTAATAAATCTCAAGGTTATACCTATTTACTCGGCCGTGCAGGCGTAACTGGTGCAGAAACAGCAGTGACAATCCCAGCCAGTGAGTTAATCGAAAAATTAACCCAATATAAAGTAGCGCCGCCTTTGTTAGGGTTTGGAATTTCTACCCCAAAACAAGTAGCAGATGCGATTCAATCGGGTGCAGCGGGCGCTATTTCTGGCTCAGCCACAGTCAACATTATCGCGGAAAACTTAGATCAACCTAGTATTATGTTAGACAAGTTAAAAACCTTTGTTAGCGACATGAAACAAGCCACTAAGTAAAGGCTCAAAATGAGAATCACCCTAAGTGTTTTAATCATCCTTAGCTGCTTGCCAGCTAAGGTTTTAGCCCAATCAAATTTTGCCGATGACTTAAACTTCATTCGTCAGTTTGATGAGCCTATTGTGCTTAAATCCAAAGACCAACAAAGCCAAATCGTGTTGTCGGCTCAACACCAAGGCAGAGTGCTCACTAGTACAAGCAATGGTACAAGTGGCCAAAGCAACGCTTGGTTAAACCGTACCGCGATTAAAAATAAACAGGGCAATGTTGGCGGAGAAGACAGAACTTGGATAGCCCCAATAGGTTCAAAATATTCTTTGTTTTATCCTGCTGGCAAAGCTATTAAAAACGAAAATTGGCGCGTACCACCAGCACTGCAAGCCCGTGATTATTTAGTAATCAATCTGGATGATACAAGTGCCCACTTTCAAAAAAAGCTTAATTTAGTTAACCATCAAAATACTCAATTTTCAGCCTTGTTAGACAGAAAGATTAATTTACTCAATACACAAGAAATTAGTCAGTCACTTGGTATTCAATTTCCTAAAACAGTTAAACAAGTGGGATATACCTCTTTTAATAAACTCACTAATTTAGCTGAAGACTGGGATCCAAACACAGGCCTCATCACTATTTGGTCATTGGCGATGTTGCAAGGCTCAGATGACAATATTTCTATTTTTCCAATCGAACCTGAACAAGCGCCAGCACAAAGTTATTTATACCCTTTGTATGCCGACAGATTAATAAGTAAAGACCATTTAGTATTTTATAAAACAGATGGGAAATATCGCAGTAAAATTGGCATACCAGCGAATATGAGCAAAAACTTGATGTTTTCATATGCACCTTCGCTAAACCGTTTAACTGTCATTAAATTCAGTTTAGATAAAAAGCAGTTATATCCATTATCATTAGAACAAGCAGACACAAGCCTTGCCAAAGGTGACGTTACCAATGCCTACAACCATGGCAATATGGATGGAAGCCTTCTAAATGAGTCTGCCTTTTTTGAATTAGAAAGTGCCGCGCCGATGCTTAGTTTAAAGACCAATGAGTCGGTTACACATACACAGCAGGTAGTGCATTTTATTGGCACAACACAGGAACTGGATTTAATTTCACAACAGTTAATTGGCATTAACGTCAGTGACACTAAGTCAGTTTTTGACAAGTAATATATTTCAATTTAAATAAACAGGAATTTAAACATGTGGTACGTCATATACAGTGAAGATGTAGAAAACAGTTTGCCAATGCGTAAACAAGCCAGACCTGCACACTTAGAACGTTTACAAGCTTTAGCCGACCAAGGCCGAGTGTTAGCTGCAGGACCTTGTCCAGCCATTGATAGTGATGATCCAGGAGAAGCAGGTTTTACCGGTTCATTGGTCATTCTAGATTTTGATAGCCTGAAACAAGCTAAAGAATGGGCGGATGCAGACCCATACGTCAGTGCAGGTGTATATAAAAGTGTTACTGTTAAGCCGTATAAAAAGGTATTCCCTTAGTTAAAAGTGATAAATACCGTGTCTAAACAAATCCCTCGCTCTCCATCGACTTTATATTTATGGATTGAAATGGCGGCGCTTTTTTTAGGCACGCCATTATTGATTGTGTTACCTATCCATTCGGTTATTAAGCTAACCTGTGTTTTAGGCGCGTTAATTTATTGTGTAATCAAATGTCATCAACAGAGCTTATTTAAAAAAACCTATTTGATTGGAAATAATTGGCGAAAACTCTCAATCACTATGTTGGCGCGTTTCTCACTATTCGTTTTAGCTTCAACACTACTGGTATGGTTGTTTCTACCTGAGAGTTTATTTTCGGTTGTGCTAAACAATCCCGTTTTATGGATAGCCATTAGCGTATTTTATTCGGTCTTTTCAGTTTATCCCCAAGAGTTTTTATATCGTTTATTCTTCTTTGAACGTTATAAAAATCTTGTATCAAACCCAACCTTGTTTATTGTGATCAATGCTAGTCTATTTAGTTTTGCCCATATATTTTTCCAAAATATTTTGGTGTTTGTTCTGACTTTTGTCGGTGGAATTATATTTGCTTTAACCTATAAAAAACGCCAATCTCTACTTTTAGTCAGCATAGAACATAGTGCGTACGGTGTTTGGTTATTTACCTTAGGCTTAGGTAAAATGTTGGCCTTTCCCGGAGCTTAATTAATGTATCAACCGAATATAGCCAGTTTAATGCCAGCCATAGAGTTAACTGCTATGCGCGCCCAAGGATCGGGGGGGCAAAATGTGAATAAAGTATCAAGTGCTATTCATTTACGTTTTCATATTCGAGCTTCCACCATTCCAGAGTACGTAAAACAAAAATTATTATCAGGCTCAGATAAAAGAGTTACTCAAGAAGGTATTTTGATAATCAAAGCTCAAAGCCACCGTACTCAAGAAATGAATAAGCAAGATGCCCTTGCTAGGTTACAAGTCATACTGAGTGAAGCGGGAAAATTGCAAAAAGCCAGAAGAGCCACTAAACCAACCAAGAGTTCACAGAAAAAGCGGGTAGATAGCAAAGTTAAATCAGGTAAAACCAAAGCACTTCGAAGAAAGGTTGATTATTAGTTTTTTAAATTTTCGCCCTCAAAAATAACTTAGGTATAGTTTCAATTCAGTTAAAATTCAGTCTTGTGTAGTTAATATCATAGTCACTTAATAAAGGAGTGACACAATGAAATACGTTATCAGCAGTGTATTAATTTTACTTTTCATCTCACCCGTAACCCAAGCTCATCATAACAAAGGCTACTATAAAGCCAGAGTGGTAGATGTGACTCCCGTTTATGAGTATGTCGCTACACGCCACAACCAAGATTATTGTGATGTTCACCGCCATTCAGACGACTATAGATCAGACGAGCGTCGATATAGGGACAGTAACTATCGTCAATACCATTATAATAACAGGCACAATGCAGCAGTATTAGGCTCTGTAATAGGTGGTAGCATTGGCCATGCAAGTAGTGACCGAAAACATAAAGTAGTAGGAACCTTAGCCGGTGCAATTATTGGTGGAGTAATAGGTCATAAGATTGACCATCAACAACAAGGTTATTCTTCACGCCACGCTAAACAAAATAGATATTGCTCGAAGGGCCATTATTCAAAGAGTAAACAAAGAAGGTTACGAGGCTATGAGGTAACATATAAAATGAAAGGTCGCCTATATCAAACATTTAGCCAACAACGTCCTAATAAACACATTAGAATTTATCGTTAATAATATTTTGCCTTAATCAATCATAGGACTTAAGCAAACACTTTTAAGTCCCATGAGGATTAAGGTAAACTGACTTTAAATCTAGAAAAATAGAGTAAAACCTTGAAATCACCTTTTTACATTCGGTTATTGTTTAGTTGTATTATCAGCTGCTTAATCATCTCTTCAGATGTAGCGGCAGCTGATCCTAAACCAACCACCCTAAATAAATCCCAAGCGGCCAAAAAGGCACAGCAGAAGGTGAATGGGCGAGTGTTAAAAGTAAATCAGAGTAAAAACAAATACCAAGTTAAACTTCTTCAAAAATCAGGGCGAGTCGTTTCAGTCAATGTAGACAAAAAGTCAGGTAAAGTTAGCCAACAAGGTAAAAAGAATTAATTATGCGAATTTTAATTGTAGAAGATGATAGCCGCCTTCTGACTCAACTTGATGTGTTATTGCAACAAAATGGTTACAGTGTCGATTTAGCAGATGATGGTAAAAAAGCCTTATTTTTATTAGCCGAACACCCCTACGACTTAGCCATAATTGATATTGGTCTACCTGTAATAGATGGATTTGAAGTCATTCAAAAAGCTCGAAAAAATGATGTCACCTGCCCCATATTGATTTTAACTGCTAGAGATCGTTGGCAAGAAAAAGTAGAAGGTTTAGATGCTGGTGCAGATGACTATCTGACTAAACCTTTTCACAATGAAGAATTGTTAGCTCGTGTAAAAGCCTTAATTAGACGTGCTGCAGGTAAGGCTCATCCAACCATCGAAAAAGGCCCAATTAGTTTGGATACATTGAGTGAGGAAGTCAGAATAAACTCTGAGTACGTTGAACTCACGGCATATGAATACAAAGTACTGGAATACTTATTACTGAACCCACAAAAAATTGTGTCTAAGACTGAACTAACAGAGCACATTTACGATCAAGATTTTGATTTAGACAGTAATGTTATTGAAGTATTTGTAGGTCGGTTACGTAAAAAAATTGATCCTGACGGGAGTATTAACCCTATCGAAACTCTTCGTGGCCGAGGTTACCGGATAAATCGAGCATTATAACTTGATGCAAAACCTTTCATTACGATTGAGAACCTTTGCAGCGGCACTGCTGGCGTTGCTAATTTTCATTCCTTTAACTGCATTTACACTAGAAAAAGCCTTTAATAGCAGCCTTACCCAATCGATGTTGCAACAACTTAGAGTGCAGAGCTTGAGTTTAATTTCTGAATTTGAATTCAAAAAGCATCGAGCTGTTATGCCTGAGCAACTGTATAACGATGAATTTAATATTCCAGGCTCTGGACTGTACGCGTTTATTCAATCGCAAGAAGGGGTATTGTGGCAGTCACTCTCAACGCTAAACTGGCAAGATATACCCAATATTGCAGGCCCCGCTATTGGTGAAGAAGATTTCAGTTTTCATAATGAATACTTTTTATATGCATACACCGCAGAGTTTGAACACACTAAAGGCTATCAAGCAGTCAGCTTTTATATTCTTCAAGACAAGCAAGTATTTGATTCAGAAAAACAAAAGTTCGCTAATACTTTATGGAAATGGCTGGGTTTAGTGGCGATTTTATTGTTGGTATTATTGTTAATTAGTTTGAACGCAGCTTTGTTACCGATAAGTAAACTGAATAAGCAAATACGCCTTGCTGAAAAAGGCCAATTAAAACGTGTAGATCAACAATACCCTCCAGAATTAGAAAAGCTAAAAACCAGCATTAATCACCTTCTAGATTCTGAAGAACAGCAAAGAAGCCGATATAAAAATAGCTTAAGTGATCTTGCTCACAGTTTAAAAACTCCCTTAGCAGTACTATCAGGCAATTCTGAGCTCCCAAATGACGCTAGAGAGCCAATCAATCAAATTGACATGCAAATTCAAAGGCAACTAAAGCGAGCCGTTGCTGGCACCACAGGGGCGTTTGACAATAGCATTGAAGTTAAACCCGTGGTTAACAAGTTGTTGAGTGCAATGGCTAAAGTATATGCAGATAAACGCTTAGAATTAACTTACCAAGAGGAAGATCAAAATTGTCAATTTCTGGGTGACATGACAGACCTAATGGAGATCTTAGGTAACGTAATTGATAACGCTTGTAAGGCTGCATTACACAATATTTTAGTCACAAGTAAACTCGTGCAAAATAACTTGCAGCTCACAATTGAAGATGATGGCGCAGGTATACCCGCCGACAAACAACAAAGCTTGTTAAAAAGGGGCACCCGCCTAGATAGTTACAAAGAAGGCCAAGGAATTGGCATGGCTGTGGTAAGTGACCTGGTTTCTGCCTACCAAGGTAAATTGGAAATAAACCAGAGTCACCTAGGTGGTGCGGCAATCACTCTAACGTTCATGTCTACACTTAATAATTAGTAAAATACACCAAAATATAGTTAATCTCACTTTTGTAAATTCCATTTAAATATCTAACCTATTGAATAGGCTAGATATTTAAACTGGCATATAAACTGCTTTTCTATAAAACTAATATAGGTTTATTGCAAAAGTTTAAGGAAAGGTTATGGCTGTTATTCTAGAAGATCGTCCAATTGAAAAAGTGCGTGAAGAAGTGATTGATACACTTATATACAATTACAGCCACGGCATTATTTCTGATAAAGCTTTCGAAAGACGATTAGATCAAGCCATGGCTAGTACCAATCATCAAGAAATAGTCGACCTAGCCAAAGACCTAGAAATACCTAAAGATGAACAATTCTCTAAGCAAAATGCCCAAAAAGAACGCCAGTTCAATGTAAATTATTCCGCTAGCGAATCTGAAGAACCAGAAACCATAGTGAATATTTTAGGTGGTTCCAACCGAAGTGGGCAATGGACTGTGCCTAGCGAAGTGCGCATAGTGAGTATTTTAGGTGGGGCTGACATAGACTTTACCGATGCCATATTCACCAGCCCTAATGTAACTGTAAGAATATTTTGCTTATTGGGTGGTGATAACATTTACGTACCAGAAAACGTCAACGTTATATCCAAAGCATTTTGTATGTTAGGTGGCATAGATAACACTGCGCCATCAATTGCTTCAAGACAAGCTCCAACTATCACCATTGAAGGATTAGTATTATTTGGCGGTTTAGATATCAAGATTAAACAAACCATCAAAGAGAAGTTTGTAGCTTTCGCCAATCAAATGAAATCTATGTTTAATGACTCAGGCTTAAAATAACAGGCGTTTAAATAGAAACTATAAAACTAAACTAGGTAATTCAAATAGCTTAAGCAGTTAATCAGTTGAATTAAAAAATGGACTCAAAAAGAATATGATAAGGATGCGAAGACACCTCTAGCATGGGACTGGGGGTATGAATTCACTTTAAAACGTGAGAGGTCGGCAAACCACACATCTTGATTAAGAATATTATCGGCATAAATAGACAACTCTAGGCCTTTTAAGCTTGTTTTTTCAAAGACATCAGCCAAATTCATTGAAACGTTTACGCTAAGTAAATTGTAAGCACCAGCCTCTGGATTAACAATATTAATACTGTAGTAGGGATTGTTTTCTAACTTGCTTACTTTTCCAAAATAGCTATTCCAAAGGCCAACTTGTATTCCATTTAATGACTGGTAACTAAATCCCACTTTAGCCATCATTCGGGATGCCCCTATTACATCTTTCATCCCAGATTCATTTTCATTCAGTTGATATGAATAATTCCCTTGAATAGCCCATTGCGAGTTTATTCTCCAACTTGATTCTAATTCAAGGCCATTAAAGTTCACGTTACCCGCTAAATTCACAAAACTTGTTACACCATCAACTATGGCTCTGCCGATCGTTTCTGAGGTTTTATTATGATAAAACGTCCCGGTTAAACTGAAATCAGATGCAGTGTAAATTAACTGACCTTCAGTTGTTTTTATTTGTTCAGGAATAAGTGAGTGGTTACCTTGTAAAAAGCTCGCTTCGAAAAACAACTCAGAACCATAGGGTGAACGAAAAGCTTCAGCGTAGAGTATTTTAGAAATCCAGTATTTATTGAAGCGATGAATAAAAGCAAACCGAGGAGACACTTCACTATGGCCTTGGGCTCTATTCCATTGCAACCCCATAGATACTTTCGAAGACGATTGCATTTGATAATCTATTTGCGAATATACACCTTCACGTTTACTGCGGTAGGCGCCACCTTGCAGACCTAAATCACCACGAACAACATCAATAACAGTACCTGTTACTAAATTAACATTTGGACCTATTTTACCAAGAACAGTTAACTCATATTGATAGCCATTAGCCAAATAATTTGAATTTATACCTGAAGGACGCGCTATATTTCGCTCTTGTCTATTGTAGGTGTAATGGAAAGACGTGGACCAATTATCATTAATATCCAAGTCGTACCCTACATCTAGATAGTCACGTTTTAGGTTTAAATCAGCTTTGTTACTCCAAAAATTTGCACCACTTAACATAGGCATAGATAAATCACTACTCATACCATTTATCGAAAATCCTTGATAATCAAGTTGCATATACGCACTTTTACCATCTCGATATAAGATACTTGTTCCATCGACACCTTTTTCATCAATCGCTCTAATCAGTGCCCCATCATCTTTTAAATTATTAACAAACAAGGATACATTGCCTGATTCGCCTAACGTTAATTTCAGCATTGCAGTATTGGCCCAGTATTGATCACTACCGGCTTGTGTTTTTAATTTTGCGGAACGAGTGTCTACAGAACTTTTGGTAATAAAGTTGATGGTACCGCTAAACGCGTTACTACCGTACAACACCGATCCTGGTCCTCGGATTACTTCAATGCGCGCAATAGCGTCTATTGGAAACAACAAATTAATATCTGTCTGTAATCCTCCATTTTGAGACTCACGTAATGGCCTACCATCGATTAAATACAAAACATGATTATTAAGATGCTGGGTGGCACCCGCTCGCATTGTGACACCAGAAGCGGTAAAAGTTGCAGAGTCAAACATATAAAAATTAGGCAGGCGTAATAAAATGTCTTTAATGTTACGTGCGCCGTAAGCTTTAATCTCAGCGGCACTAATCACTGTCACCACACCAGGAGCTTCAGTGATGGGCTCACTGCGTTTAGATACAGTTATAACCTCAACATCTAAAAGTTGCTCTAAAGACATATCAAACAGGTCATCGTTAGCATCGGCCATACAATATGTACTTAAAGCAAACGATACAGCTAATGATATATTAGTAATTAATTTTGTGGCTACAGACATAAAACTATAACTAAATAAAACTTAAAACAATTATATACAAGAATTTCCAAATAGGTACTAAATCAAGCATATTCAGGTTAAAAAAAGATACGTTTAATAGGCTGAAACTAAACAGTTTTATTCTAATTTACTGTTGATATTTAGCTTTCTTATGTAAATCGTTATTTAACCCGAAATCGGGTTATTTAGCCTCTAGTTTACCAACATCACTGGCCAATAACTGCGCTATCCACCGAGTGTCAGGGCTCGATTCTAAGGCTATTTTAACGATCATTGTTAATGGCACAGATAACAACATCCCAACAGTACCTAATAACCAGCCCCAGAAAATCAAAGATAAAAATACGACTAAGGTGGACAAACCTAATCCCCGCCCCATATACCTAGGCTCTACTACATTACCCATGATCATATTTGAAACCACAAAACCTAATGCTGCTAATCCAGCACTTGCCGCACCAAGCTGTACAAATGCCAATAATACTGCAGGCACTGCCGCAATAATTGACCCAATGTTAGGTATATAATTCAATAAAAATGCCAGTACAGACCAAAGTAAAAAATGATCAACACCTAAAACATACAACCATACCCCCACCACTAAACCCGTGCCTAAACTAACGAGCGTTTTAATCGCCAAATAATTTTTCACAGATTGCAAAAACTTATCAATTTGTTGCATTTTCATGTTGGGATCATCAAGGGCAATATGGATTTTTTTAGGAATAGACTCAGCCTCAAACAACATAAAAACGACAATGAGTAAAATCAGTAAAAAGTTAGTTAACACACCACCTAAGCTAGACAATAAGTTAGTTGCCATATTCATGGCAGCCCCTGGATCTAAGTAAGATAATAATTGCTGCTTATCAACACTAATGTTTAAAGCATCTAACTGGCCAATAACCCAAGCAAACTCCTCAACTAATTGAGCTCTATATTTAGGCATATTTTGGCTAAATTCATTCATAGACTGGCCTACTAAACCGGCCATAATCAAACCAAAACAGACAATAATGAGGATCACCAATATTACAGCCAATGCTCGAGGCAATTTATACTGGTTAGCAAGCGTAATGATTGGACTACAGGCCATAGCTATAAAAACGGATAATAAAAATGGTACAACAATGGCACTGGCGGCTTTAATACCAGCCAAAATGACTACGATGGAGGCTAATACTAATAGTACTTTTATTGAAGTTTGAAGTTTGACTTGCATTGTATAATTCTGAATGAATACCTTGTTAGCAAACTAACAGATCTGTATCGTGTTTTATAGCACTGAATAAAAAAGAACTAACAAGGACAAATAATGACGCTGAACCCAGCTACGATTCGAATCAAAAATCTAAGGTTACGTACTTATATTGGTATTAACCAAGACGAAATAACCAATATGCAAGACGTGGTGGTTAACGTAAAAATCGACTACAAAGCTGATCAAGCAACAGATTCTGACAATATGGAAGATGCATTAAACTATAAAACCATTACCAAACGAATCATTCAACTAGTGGAAAATAATCGCTTTTCTTTGTTAGAAAAACTTACCGCAGACGTATTAGAAATTGCAGCGGAACATCCGTGGGTAACCTATGCTGAAGCAGAAGTTGATAAACCTCATGCTTTGCGCTTTGCAGATTCGGTGTCTTTGTGTTTATCTTGTAATAAATAAGACAAGTGTTGTGCTATTAGGCGAAACTAATTTACAAGGGATATGATGAATATACTTATGACAGGAGGTTCTGGGTTAATTGGTTCTAACCTCATTCCTCTATTAAGACCAAGTGAAGTATCGGTTTACACCCGAAATGTAGCCATGGCTGAGAAAATATTAGGCCATAAAATTCACTTTATTTCGAATTTAGATTTGCTCGAGAATGTTAATGATTATGATGTAGTTATAAATTTAGCAGGCGAACCGATAGCCGATAAAAAATGGACGATAGAACAAAAGAAACGTATTGAAGAAAGCCGTTGGTCTATTACCGAAAAAGTAGTAAAGCTGATTAAAAATAGTGACACGCCACCTAAAGTTTTTATTAGCGGCTCAGCCATCGGTTATTACGGTCGTCAAGATGACACCGAAATCGATGAGAGTTTTGACCAGGTACATGATGAATTTAGTCATCAATTGTGTGAGCGCTGGGAGTTTTTAGCCAAACAAGCAGAATCAAATAAAACCCGCGTATGTATTTTGCGTACAGGGGTAGTGATTAGCAAAAGAGGTGGGGCACTGTACAAGATGTTAACACCTTTTAAGTGGGGTTTAGGCGGTCCAATTGGAAACGGCCAACAGTATTTATCATGGATCCATTTAGAAGATATGCTGCAAGGTATAGTGCACCTAATTAAAAATGAAACCTGTAGTGGCGTATATAATTTCACTGCCCCTCACCCAGTTACCAATGAAGAGTTCAGTAAAAAACTTGCCGCCACCTTAAACAGACCTTGTTTCTTTAGAGTACCTGAATTTGTTTTGCGAAAAATGATGGGAGAAATGGCCGATTTACTTATCTATGGACAGCGAGTTATTCCCAAACGTTTACTCGACAGCGGATACAAATTTGTCTATCCCGAGTTATCACAAGTTTTTCATTGCGTTAAAAAATAATCTTTGAATCAAACTAAAAATGCACCGCCTCATTTATATTTAGGCAGTGCATTTAAAGCTTCCAATTTATTAGGCGGCTAAATTCTAAACCATTTGTCGTAACAAGTGACTAGTGTTGAGTGATAACAAACGCCAACAACCTAACGCGCCTAACAATCCAACCACAATTGCACCTGCTACAGGTGCCACTCCCCAATACTCCCAATGTAAACTAGCTTGCATTTGGAATATTTGGGTTTGTAACATATATAAACTTAGCTCATTAGCAAGCGCTGCCATAATGCCAGCCACAACCCCAATAATCACAAATTCAAACACCACACTCGCGCGGATCAATCGGCCTTTTGCCCCTAAAGTTCGCAAAATAGCTAACTCCTGTTGACGCTCATCCATACTCGCTTGCACTTGGGCAATCAGTACTAAAGAGCCTGCTGCTAAAACTAAGATTAAAATAAATTCAACGGCCAAAGAGACCTGATCAACAATATTCCGTAATTGGTTAATTCTTGCATCAACATCAATCAAGGTAACATTTGCAAAAGGCTGCATAAGTTGAGTCACTTCGGTCTTTCTCGCCGTTGGCAAATTAAAACTCGAAATATAAGTCGGCGTAAAATGTTG
The DNA here is from genome assembly GCF_051252315.1 of Paraglaciecola sp. GTDB lineage: Bacteria > Pseudomonadota > Gammaproteobacteria > Enterobacterales > Alteromonadaceae > Paraglaciecola. Next base: position 23,655 of record NZ_JBPOFP010000001.1, read on the forward strand.
CAAGGCTCGTGGTTCGATAACAAAGAAAAAATTGGGTTGCATAGACTGCCAATTAACATCTCGTAAACTGGTCACGCGTGTATTGACAATTTCACTACCAATGTTAAAAGTTAATTTGTCACCCAATTTTATATCGATACGCTCAGCGATACCTTTTTCCACTGACACCTGATGTTCACTCGGGTCATCATTTTCCAAGGGGTTATCACCAAACCAATCTCCAGCAATGATTTTGCTGCCATTTTGTAACTCATTACTCCAAGTGAGGTTAGCTTCTCTGCCAAGGCCATTACGCCCCTGGTTTTTCTCATCAGGATCTTCTTTAGAGACTGCTGTACGCACCTTCTCGTCGTTTATGGCTGCAAAGCGACCTCGTACGATGGGATAAAACTTTTTAATATCGACCGAATTGTCCGAAAAATGTTTAGCTAGTTCTGGTTGCTGGGTTTGGCTAATGTTTACCAAGAAGTAATTCGGTGTCCCTTCTGGCAATTGATCTTGCCACTGCTGCACCATATCGTTTCGCATTACTAACACCACCAGCAGCAGCATAATCGTCACAGCAAAACTTATCAGCTGCACACTATTATCCATTGCTCTACGGTGGATCCGAGCCCAAGCAAGTTGCCATGCTCCCATTTTACCTTGGCCCATTTTGCGACCCGCCCAAATGAGCACATAGGTAACGAGTAACAAACCAATGACTAAAGCAATGCCAGACACAAACAAAATTGCGCTCACTTTAAGGTTTTGACTGTAAGCCCACATCAATAAAAATATAGCCCCTCCAGACGCCACAAATTGAATTACCCGAGAACTCAAATTTGCGCCTAAATCTCGCCTTAACACTCTTAAAGGCGAAACAGAAAATAACTTTAATAAAGGATATAACGAAAACAATACGGCACAGACTGTTCCAGTGAAAATAGCAATAAGCAAAGGACGCCAATGCCACACATCTATTGAGACATCTACTTTATCCGCAATTGCGCTTACCACAAGTTGCTGAATAACAAACCCTAAGATCGCTCCAATAGTAATACCTAGAGCAGTGATAAATAAAATTTGCAATAAATATATCTTTTGTACCATGCCTTTAGGGGCGCCAAGTGTTTTCATGATAGCAACAGGATCATAATGCCGTTGGCTATACCTTTGCGCAGCCACAGCAATAGAAACAGCAGCAAGCACTATGGCTAACAAACTCGCTAACAAAAAGTACTGCCCTGCCCGACCGACTGAACGTCCAATTGCAGAACTTTCATCTTCTACAGAATCCCAATCATGAATTTCCCTGTCTAGTTGTGGCTTAAGCCAGTCATGATAATCATCCAAATCACCTTTGGAACCCGTATAAAAATAACTGTAACCAATACGACTTCCAGGGCCTTCAATATTAGTAGCGGCTAAATCAGCCCTAGGTATCAATACTTTAGGATCACCACCGAAAACACTAAAACCTGCATCAGGTACTTCACTTAAAACTTGAGTGACGGTAAATTCTTTATCACCGACCTCAATTTTATCTCCAATTGAAATACCTAAGGTTTGAAATAATTGAGACTCAATCCAGGCTTCTCCAGAGCTCGGCAATTCTTCGGTTACCACACCAGGACTAAATGCCTGTTGCGATATTTTCACTTTACCTTTAAGGGGGTATCCAATATCTGCAGCTCTTAAATCTACTAAATCCATTTGCTCATTAGCAAATACCATAGAACGAGCATAGACTTGATGTGCAGTATTTAGACCCATTCCCTGAGCATGTGTTATCCATTCTTCGTCGACCGGCTTTCTGGCATATAACACGCGATCTGCAGCGATAAACTCTGCACTTTTGTCACTAAGAGCTTGTTGTAATCGCTCACTAAATAAAGAAAGAGACAACACTGAAGCCACAGACAGAATTATGGCTAATAAAATGATGGTTAATTCGCCACGTTTGGTTTCATGGCGAAACAAACGCCAGGCTAAACTAAAAGTATAATTCATATCATTTAACCTACACTGACTGCAGGTTCTACTGTTTCAGACTGTATAAATACCTCTGTTAATTCACCAGCTTGCATATGGAGTTGTCTTTCACATTTATCTGCTAACTCTTGATCGTGGGTAACCAGTACCAAAGTCGTATGCGAGTTTTGGTTTAATTCAAATAAAAGTTTTTCAATTTTTTCACTATTCGCGGCGTCCAAATTTCCGGTAGGCTCGTCTGCAAAAAGTATTTTAGGCTGTGAAATAAACGCCCTAGCGATAGCCACTCGTTGTTGTTCACCACCCGACAGTTGATTTGGATAATGACTCGCACGATGATCTAAACCTACTTTATGCAATATTTCCAATGCCCTTTGTTTAGCGTCACTATGACCAGCAATCTCTGCGGGTAACATGATGTTTTCAATCGCAGTCAAACTTTGGACTAACATAAAGCTTTGAAAAATAAACCCGACCTTGGCACCTCTAAGTTGCGCTCTTTGCTCTTCATCCATACTGTGCATGCCTTCACCATCAAGATGAATTTCGCCTTCAGTCACTTCATCTAAACCGGCCAATAAACTTAATAGAGTCGATTTTCCTGAACCGGACGCACCAATTATGGCAACCGACTCACCGGCCTTGACATCAAAACTAATTGGCTGGAGGATCTGTAACTCACCTTGGGTTGTTTTTACTGTTTTACTGATAGCCTTTGTACTAATCATTATTTTTGGAGTCATAGTGTTGTTTCTTAATACTCAGTTTTTGTCAAACAAATTTAAATTGATATTCTTACTTATACCCTTGTTAATGATTTCGGATCACTTACAAGCCAAACAAATAAAATTATTAATACTAGGTGATAGCCTAAGCGCTGCCTATGGTCTAAAGCAAGAGCAAGGATGGGTAAGTTTGTTACAAGATGCGTGGAAAGATAAACCCATCACAGTTATCAATGCAGCGATCAGTGGTGAAACCACTGACGGAGCTTTAGCTCGACTACCTAGACTTCTTGAACAACATCAACCTAGTCATATATTTATAGAATTAGGTGGAAATGATGGATTACAAGGCCACCCAGTGAAAAAAATGCGAGAAAACCTTAAATCAATCATACATTTATCTAAAGATAACGGGGTGAATGTTTTATTACAACAGATGCAAATTCCAACCAATTATGGCAAACGATACACTCGTATGTTTTCAAATACCTATACAGAATTAGCCTCTGAGCTAGATGTAAAGTTGATACCTTTTTTCTTAGAAAACATAGCCTTAGATACAAATTTAATGCAAAAAGATGGCATACATCCCAATAAGAAAGCTCAACCAATCATTGCTGAAAACATGCAATCGACCCTAGGAGCAATAATTTTCCCCTAGCAGAATAAATAATAAACAACTAAACTGACAAAATAGATAATTACTTAATTAGGGGAACGATATGGACGTAGGATCAGCAGGAGCCGGTTCAATAGCTCAAAGTGCACCGACTCAAAGCGGTTCGCCACAACAAGTGGTTCAAGCCGAGCAACAGCAAGAAAAGCTCGAGTCAACGGCAACGCAGGAAAACGCTCCGCAAGCTGGCGAAAGAGTAGGCTCTCAAGTCAATATAAGTGTTTAGTTATTTGATGTAGTTTATTAGCTAGTACAACTTAGAAACAAGCCAACATTATGTTGGCTTTTTTATTGCCTAACCTAATCACATTAATCTTTTACTTTTTTTGATCTGAATAATACCAATTTCATTAAATAACCCTAAAAGTATTCAAAACCTTGCTTAAAAAAAAGCCGCTCATTCGAGCGGCTAAAACGTCATTAAAGCTAAACTAAGGGATGAGTGTTACTAACACAGTAGGTGCCGACGGATCAGGCCCAACAACAGTAAAGCGGTAAGTTCCTGTCTCGGCGATATTAATCGTCATATTGCTGCCTTTAAAACCTAATATTTTAGCAGCGTCTACATTAACGCTTACCTCTTCTTCACCTGAACCTAAGTCAACGGTGGCCCAATCGGCAGATGCAATTTTGAACTCGTAATCTCCTGCATCTAAGGCGATGTCGGTGAAATAACTGCCATCATCAGCAAAAATTAATGGATTGGCTTCACCCCAGCCGTTTAAGCTACCACGAACAAATACTGTGGTATCGCCAAACATTTCAGCATCAAATACTGTGACTGTCGGTTCAGTTAAATTAGATGCGTCGAACACAAAGGTATAAGCACCATCTTGCGCCACAGTGATAGTCATATTGCTGCCACTCACACCCAACACTTCGGCTAGCGCAATCGATACGCCAGCATCAGATTCTGCCGAACCAAAATCTACGGTAGACCAATCAGCAGAAGCAATTTTGAACTCATAATCCCCTGCGGCTAAGTCTATTGTGGTGGAGTACTTACCGCCAACGGCGTAATCCATTGGATTTCCTTCCCCCCACCCGTTCAATGAACCACGAATAAACACTGTGGTTCCATAGAAAGGCTCTTCATAATCAACAATTAGAATTGGCGCATCCACGTCATTGGCGTCAAAGCTAAACTTGAGGGTAGCGTCTTCGGTTAAGGTCATTTTTAAGTTGGACTGACTTCTGCCCATGACTTTATCCACACCCAGCGCCACATCGACTTCGTTAGAACCAAAGTCCACAGTCGACCAATCAGCTGAGGCTATCTTAAACTCATAGTCACCGGCTGCTAAGGCTATGTTCGCTTGATAGATACCATCGCCTACATAAGTCGCAGGATTGTCTTCACTCCAACCATTTAAGCTGCCGCGAATATAAACAGTGGTACTTCCGAAAGGCACTACATCTGGTGCACCTGCGGTTGCAAAAGCAGATAAACCTATACCTTGTGCACCCACCTGTGGCTTGACAAAAACAGCAGTAGTTAAAGCCGGAACAGTAAAGGTACCTTCGCCCTCTCCAGCACTAAAACTAGCACCACGAACGATAGGATCAACCGATGAAGCTTGAGTGTAATGCAATTCAAAACCAGTGGCAGTTGCTACTGTATGAGACTGTTCTTGATAACTTGAATTTACCACAACCACTATGGCATCTAACATAGGATCAAGATCAGCTCTAGGCACTTCCACATCATTCGAAGCGCCGTCATCAATACTCATCACCACTAGGCCTTGAGTTTGACGTTTACCAATATTGTGGAAACCAATACGGTCAATAACGTCTTCGCCTGTGGTCAATCTGAATAAAGATGAACCACTTCTGATACTTAACATTTCGTTAAATACGCTCGAAGCAAACTCTATTTCAGACATGCTAGCAGCACGTTCTGGGCTATTCATAAACAAGCCAATTTCATTCCAACGGGCTTCGTTATCTTGAGCCAAAGGTAAACCCACGTTCCAGTTATTAGTTTGCATAGTAAAGTCGACATAACTAAACCAATCTCCTGAATCGTAGGTATTTCTGTCCATAGACTTAGAGCGTAAGAAATCACCGCCGATTTGGAAAAATGGAATGCCTTGGGCCATTAAAGGAATAGTGGCGGCAATATTTTGTGCACGTACTCTTTCGGCTAAGGTTAAGTCATTTGGCAACACATAGTTCAGTTGATCCCACAGGGTTTCGTTATCGTGTTTAGACACATAGTTGATAATGTCAGCTGGATCTGTGGCATAACCACCTAGGGCACTAGTTTTAGAGGCCACGCCATTAAAGTCTTCTAGAATGTAATCGGTTAAGGTACCAGCTAAACTCATTTTTAAGCGATCTTGAGCAGATAAAGCCCCATCACTTGGCTCTTGGCTAAAGATCAAACCTTGACGCACGGCTTCACGAATTCGGTCGTTATACGTACCAATTTCTGTGCCCGCCATATTTGGCTGATTAGCTTGTTCGTAACCTCTATCAGCACGAGTCCAGCCTTCACCATAGAAGTAGTTATCTTCGTCATACATAGTGATAGCGTCGCGCAAACGAACCATAGATTGTTTACTTGCCTGACTCATAATATCAAAACGGAAAGAATCAAATTTATACTCAGTTGTCCACAACACTAATGAATCCAGCATAAGCTTCTCCATCATCACATTGCGTGGCTCAGTGTCATCACAACAAGTTTCACGCACGATAGAGCCTGAGTCAGTCTCGTACCTGTGGTAGTAGCCTGGCACAACTTTGTCTAGCACTGACTTGCTGTATAACTCTGAAGCATTGGTATGGTTATACACTACGTCTAAGGCAACCCGTAAACCTAATCCATGTAAGGCTTGGTTCATGGCGCGCATTTCTTTAATTCGCGCTACACCTTCAGCATCAGAAGAGAAGCTACCTTCGGGCACGTTAAAGTGGAACGGGTCGTAACCCCAGTTGAACTGATCGACACCGCGCATATCTTGGGCTAACGCTTGTGCTTTACCTGCTTCTGATACTGGGTCGTAACTTTCAAACAAGTCACCTAAGATCATAGACTCAGACACAGAGCCGTCGTCACAAATGGCCGCGTCTTTGTTTAACTTACATAAATCCCCTACAGTGCTAGTCATATCTACTACTTTGGCAGGATCTTCTTCAATACTGGCAATATCATTCGCGGGTAACATATGGAAGTGGGTTAAACCGTGTTCAGCCAGTTTTCTTAAATGCTCAACTGGTGCGCTGCCCTCTTCGGTAAAGGCTAAATATTTACCTCGATTTGCCGCACTGGTACTTTGATCTCGAACACTAAAGTCGCGGATAGAACCTTCGTAAATTACCGCATCTTCAAAGTGTTCTATGGTAGGAATATGATGTGAATCCCAACCTTCTGGTTTTAGATCGTCATCATTTAAGTTTACGAACTGGGAGAATCGGCTATTGGTGGATAAACTCACTGAGTATGGGTCAGTAATATTTAATACTTGTACCCCTTCAGCTTTTGGATGATATACCGTTACTTCAAAGCGATATAAAGCGCGATCTAATTCGTTGCCACCTGTGTATGACCACACACCAGAATTTTCATCCAGAGACATATCATGGGTGTTAGCTAAGGTTTTGTCGGCATTAAATAATTTTAATTTCACGTTTTGCGCAGTAGGTGCCCATACCACAGCGCTAATACTGCCATCGTCGTTATAAATTGGCCCCAACTTAGCTTCATCTGCATCGTTATCGCCAGTGGTATAAAGTTGGTCTATGCCATTCGCAATTTGAATGCCGGTGGCACCATTAAGCTTGTCTTCACTATCGTATGAAGCCAGCACAGCTTGAGCTTTTAATACTTGTTTAGCGTCATCGGCAGTCCACGTACCTTGAAAGGCAGGGAAATCAGCTAAGTGTGGCGCAATGGCTCGCTGCTCTTCAGTTAAATCTACAGGTTCTAAATCAAGTACCGTACCACTTAAACCAGTCTCTAAATCCACTGATAAATCAGCGTTTGCTGAATAATGTAATTTGGCACTAACAAAACTAGAAGGGTCGACATTCCATACTATGGTATTGGCGTCTAACCAATGAGCGGCTTGACCTTCAACCTTAACCGGTTGCTCACCTAAAGAAGTAATTGCATATTCGAATACCGACGCAACCCCAGAAAAGGTAAAATTCATGCGCGTAAAATCAGGATCATCCTGAGACAAAGGCATAGTGAAATCACCACCACCCATTTCTTTGCCGTCACCGTCGGTACCAATATGAATAATAAAGTTACCACAGGCCGCAGCAGTTCCTGCATATCCAGGCTTAAGATCTAACACCCAGTACGCGCCATAGTTAGCATCTACACCGTCATGAACACGACCATTTGCCCAATCGGTATCACTATCAGCATAGGCATCACAGGCATCGTTATTCCAAGTATGTAACCGGTACCCTTCATAAGAAGGGTCATTATTGGAATTATCGGCTCCCACAGCTGCACGATTATAATAAAGTACGGCCTGATCTTGGTTAGGTGTAATAAATGGTTCAGGTGCAGTTGGGTCAGCTCCTACTACACAACCATCGTTTGATTCGTTTGCTACTGTAGGTGGATCACAAGGAAAAGGCGGTGGTGCAACACAAGCACTGCCAGCCTCATTCGGTACCATGGGTACATCACAGGTTAATAATTGGCTTGTGCCTGATTCAACACTCGCTCCACCACATGCTGCCAATACAAAAGCTGACAACATGATAGAAATAATTCCTAGCGCTTTAGTTCGCTTAAACATAGGTAAATGCTCCAATGTTTTCTGTATTTGATTAGGATTTTTTGCTTTAGTTAGCAAAGAAATCAACTGAATTGGATTTAAGATTGAAAGTTTCATAATGAGTACGTCACTCCAAAGAAGTATTGAGTACCAAAAAACTGAATCGTCCCGGTCAAATCTTCTTTACCGAAATAACTTCTAGTAGGCGCGTCGGTTAAATTATTAATTTGAAATACGACGCCTAGGTTGTCATTAATTTGATATGACGCTTGATAATCCATCACAATTTCAGAATCAAAATTCACTACTTGTTCGTTTACCGCCACTTGTTGCGATACAAAAGCGTCGCGGTAACGAGTGCTTAAACGGGTTTCGAATCCTTCGTGCTCCCAAAATAAAGTGGCTTGTGCTACATTTTCCGACAAACCTGGTAGTTGGGTAGAAAATACCGAGCTACTTAAGGCTCGGGTGATTTCACTTTCTGTAAAGGAGTAACTGGCACTCAAACCTAAGCCAGACCAAGCGCCGGGCAAGAAGTCATAGATTTGTGTATACGTCAGTTCAATACCTCGAATATAACCACCTTTGGCATTATTGACGGCTGTTTCATATCGTCCATTTTCAGTGGGCACTGTGACAAAAATCTGCTCACCGTTGGCATTTAGTGCTTCTTGTGGGGCTGCACCTGGTTCGTCGGGTTCAACAAAGACTGGAACTTCGATGCTTTCTGGGAACAGAAATCCATTGCCAGCGAAGTCATATGGGTCAATGGCAATATCTTCGATAAAGGATTGAATATCTTTATAAAAAGCAGCGGCAACAAAGGCACCTTCCGTATCTTCAAAGTAATATTCGTAAGACAAGTCATACTGATTGGCATAAAACGGACGTAAATATGGACTATTTCTACTTTGTCCGCTGACTTTAGCTGTTTGTGAGGAAAGGGTAATTTCACCCGTATCAGGATTTTGACTGGCAGTAACGGTTTGAATATTACTAGTTGAATTAGCCGCAAAACGGTTAATTGGTGCACGCCCCATCACTTTAGCCGCGGCAAAACGTAATTGGGAGTTGTCAGTAATAGAGAAATTTAAATTAAGTGATGGTAAGTAGTCTGTATATTTATCACTTAAAAAACCTGGCGCAAAGTGGTCATTAATTAAGCCCGCTTGGTCAGTAATATACTGAGCGCCTAATGCAGGGTCACCACGGACATCAATCACTTCACCTGTGTCGGGATCTACAATAGGTTGAGTAGCTAATTGTAAAACAGTAGAACCTTGGGTCGTTTCAACCCGACGAACGCCAATATTACCAGTGATAGGTAAATCACCTAACTCCATGTCTAAATTAGCCATGATATATGCAGACGTCACTTGTTCTGTCACATCCCCACTTTCTTGTACAGACCACGCGGTATTTGGACCTTCACCGTCGGTTGGGCTATTAACCACTCCTGGATGCCCAGTGCCCCATGTTTGTACTGGCTGAGGAATTCCAGTAGGAAACCAAGCGCTTAAGGCTGAATTTAAATCAATGGACGGGTAAGCAGGGAAATAACCAAACTCTCCTTGCCACTCCACTATTTCAACCATATCTGGTGTCAGTTGCAAGGGCGGTTGACTCACTGAAAAAGCAGAGTCATTGCCGTACTCAAACACTGAACGATCATTAGAATACTCACGCTCAGAATGCCTAACACCAAACTCAATAGAAGAAATATAATCATTATCTAAGGCATACTCTAAATCAAAGCGAATGGCCTTGGACTCATCTTCATTTACAAAAGGATATATACCGTATTTACTGACCATTACTCGGCTAAGATCAGAAAAAGCATCTGCTTGGTTAAAGGCAAGATCAGGCAAGTTCAAACCATTTAATCCATAACTAATGGACACATTTTCGTCGAATTTGGGGTTGACCGCTATTGCGTCATCGGCCACTAAGCTCCACAGTAATCCATTACGAAAATCACTTTTAGCGCGAGATAAACTCACGTCTAAAGATAAATTTAAATTGTCTGTCGCTTGCCAGTCTGCGTTCACACCAAAGTTAAATACTTCGTCCGAGTCCTGATTATCATCATTAACCAGCTCAACCCGAGTCCAACTACCAGAAGTACGATTAAAGGTTCCACCGATGACATCATTGCCAGACATGATCGGGTTAGTAATAGATGTTTGTGCGCCCCCAAGTTTTACTCTAAAACCACGGGCAAATTCTTCTGATTCAAACTCAGATAAAAACACATCGGTTTTAAGAGTGAAGTTATCTACTGGCGCCCATTCAATGGCAGCCATGTAACCATTACGGGTTTCTTCGCCCCCTTTGTGCTGCATCTCAAAACCTTCGCTGATGTTTTCACATTCAGGACAAGCTTCTGATCCATCGGTGTCGTTAGGTAAACCATCCACATCAGCCTCTGCGTTAGACGCTAAACCAATAAACTGTGTTGAAACACTAGGTTGAAATAAACGAGCATAACCAAATGCCACTCCCAATGTGTCATCCAAAAACTTGGTTTGATAAGCAATACTAAACCTGTCGCCAAACTCTTTTGCGTCTGATACTTCTCCTGCACGGTCGTTGAACATGCCACGCGCATTAAAACTTAGTTTGTAGTCTTCTTCGATACTTAGAGGGCTAGCGGTTTGTAATTCAACCGTACCTGCTACACCACCTTCAATCAGTGAAGCTTTAGGTGATTTATACACGGCCGCAGATGTAATTAACTCTGAAGGATATTGGTCAAATTCAATGGAACGATCACCACTGGTAGAGACTTGCTCTCGACCATTTAAGGTGGAGAACACAAAATCGCCAGATAAACCACGAATATTAATTTCGGCGGCTTGCCCACCAGTACGCACTGCTGAAATCCCCGGTAAACGGGTTAAAGCATCAGCCATAGACACATCTGGTAATCCCCCTAAATCATCGGCAGAAAGTTGCTCAGATACTGTGTCACTGAAACGTTTTTGATTAAGGGATTGGATCAGGCTAGTCGAAAAACCCGTGACCTCAATTCGTTCCATGTCTTGTTCAACTTTCGGTTTTTCCTCGGTTTCTTGTGCGTACAACGTTGTACTGCCCAAGACTAAGCCGATCGCTATTAGTCCTGTGGTAATTAAACTGGGTCTAAATTTTTTCATCTATGTGTCCCGCTATCGTTATGTGTCACTATCTGGGTATTTGTATTAATGCCTCGAAATAAGCCAAATAACTGTTAACTTAAAATTCACAACAGATGTTAACGCTTGGTTAATAAATGCAACATTTGATGCATACGTATTCAACTTATGCATACGTATGTAACGAGCAAAGCTGGTTATACCAATCCGCATTGATAAGTGTGCACTCAGCGAGAATTTAAAACTCGCCTGAAAGGAATGCCCCAGCGGCTTTTACCCTGCGTTCTCAGTATTTAAAAGGGAACAACCATTCCTACATACCGACGCCTTGTTCAAAAACCGCTGGATGCATTCTGAGAGATCACATATCAATACGGATTGGTATTACATAAGATGATTTACTTTAAATAACTGATATAAATAGAAAACCAGCGATATACGCTGGTTATAAGAAGTATTTATTGGAGGCGTTGGTTAGTGTTTAGGTAAAGAAGATAAACAGGTTTGAATATAGTCGCCGTGATTAGGGATCTTATCCGCTGTTTTCGCGATCACTTCTTTAACACTGGTTAATAAATCTTTGAGCTCTTGATTACTCAGTTGATCAGCGCGCCTGTGGTAGTCGTCAGGAATTAGCCCTTGTCCAATAAACACTTGTTGCCAAGCAATTTTGGTAAAGAGTTCTTCACTTTCACGAAATACCAAACCTGACTCTTTAAACACATCCATCTTATGTTTTAGTGAGTAAGGTACTTCCATATTTTGGCAATCAAGCCAAAACTGACTGTCAGTTCTTCTATTTAATTTATAATGCAGAATGATGAAGTCTCTGATTTTCTCAAATTCAGTTTTAGACTGTCGATTATATTCACACTCAACATGTTCACTGATGCCATTATGAGGAAACATTTTAACCAAACGTACAATGGAACTTTGGATCAAGTGAATACTGGTCGATTCTAAAGGCTCGAGAAATCCACTAGACAATCCAATGCTTACAACGTTTTTGTTCCATTGTTTAAGTCTACGTCCAGTTTTAAACCGAATAACCCTAGGTTCAGCTAAAGGTTTACCGTCTAAATTATCAAGTAAAGTTTGTTTGGCTGCTTCATCTGTCATGTATTTTGACGAATACACCATGCCATTTCCGGTGCGGTGTTGCAGGGGGATTCTCCATTGCCAACCTGAGTCATGAGCAATAGACTTGGTATAAGGAGTTAACGGCTCTACTGACTCGCAGGCCACCGCAATAGCACTATCAGCAGGCAACCAATGCGACCAATCTTCATAACCGGTATTTAAATGTTTTTCGATGAGCAATCCACGGATCCCTGAACAATCAACGAACAAATCACCCGATATGATTTCACCATTTTCTAAAACCACATTTTGAATAGCGCCAGTTGTTGCACATTTATTAACGTTAACCACTTTTCCTTCAACACGTTTTACATTTCTTGCTTCACTGTATTTGCGCAAAAACTTAGCATACAAGCCCGCGTCAAAATGAAAGGCAAATGCTATACCGGGAAGATTTAATGCAGGAACTTTATCTAAAGGAGCAAAGGCATTTCTTTTTGCTGATTGATAATTAATCGAAAAATCCCAAAAATTAAAATCGAGATTAGCTTGTTTGGCTTTAACCCAAAAGTGACTGAAATCACACAAAGGAAAACTCTTGCCAATATCTCCAAAGGCGTGCATATAACTTTCACCAAGTTCACCCCAATTTTGAAACTCAATACCGAGCTTAATAGTGGCTTTGGTTTCTTTGATAAAGACAGCTGGGTCAATGCCCAATTCATCATTGAAATGAATAAGAGGAGGTATTGTCGCCTCACCCACGCCAATAATACCAATATCATCTGACTCGATTAAAGTGATATTAAGTGTCGAACCAAAGGTTTTCGCTAATAGTGATGCAGTCATCCAACCTGCAGTACCACCGCCTACTATAACTACATTGTTAACTTTATTATTTAGCATATTTTCTTAATATATAAATAATAAAGCCTCACTTATGGTGAGGCTTTATTAGTGATTAATATTGAATAACTAACAATTAAAACTTGTAGCTAAATCCTAACTGATAGCTAGCGCCATAGTCAAAATATTGATCCGTTGCGTACTGAGAATCTTCAAACTTAGTTTGGAAAGCCTCATTAGTTAGATTTTGTCCTTGTAAGTAAACATAAAGTTTATCGGAAACATCATAACCAATTTGCGCATCAACTAAAGTTTCACCTAGACCAAATCTTTCCTCTGTGTTTAAGCCAATTGTTGAATAAACCTTGGCGTAAAAATCAGAACGGCTACGGGCTGAAACACGTGCTTGGAAACCATCTTTTTCATAAAAAGCTGTGAATGACGAAATTCGATCAGATAAACCAGGGATAATATAATCATCACCGTTAAAGTCTTCCATACTTGCATCAATGATTGTATGGCTAGCTAATATACCGAACCCTTCTAAACTCTCATTTATAATGCTCAACGGCATTGATACAGAAAGCTCTAACCCTAGAAGTTCACCTTCACCGCCATCTTCTTTCACGTAGAAAGTAGTAGTCGTATCGTTAAACCCTTCAATTGACCCTGAGACAGGGTGCGTAGCTAATGCTTCAGCACTCAATGGGATATCATTCTCAAAACTACTATCAAAGTTCCAGTTAGTAATATCTTTGTAGAATACGGCTACTGAGAAGTACCCGTCAGCGGCAAAGTAGTTTTCATAACTGATGTCTAAACCATTTGCTTCTCTTGGCTCTAGACGATAGTTACCACCAGACGCTTTCCAGTAGTTACCCGCACCATCAACATCATCAGGGTTTCCACTCCATGAAGTTGGTTCTACTAATAAGCCACCTTTCATGTCATCCATAATTGGACGAGCAATAGTTTTAGCAAGACCTAAACGAAGGATTTCATCTTCACTAAGGTCAATCACAATATTTACACTTGGTAAAACATGAGTGTATGAGTGTGAATAGTCTGTTTTTTCATTAATACCACTCCAACCGAAGGTATCACCAACAGATTTTTGTGTTGTATCAACATAACGAAGGCCTACATTACCTCTTATTGATTTACCCGCAATTTCAGTATCAATATTACCTTGAACATAAAGAGACGTGACTTCTTCAGTCACTTGGAAAGCTTCGTTAATTTTACCCCAAGAATAAGTGACATCTGTTTCACTATAGATACTGCCACTGGACAGCGCAGCTTCTTGGTCAAAGATTAACGCAGTACCAAAGTTTACGTGAGATAAGTCAACTTGGCCGAGGATCAGATTAGAAGGCAAGTTGGCAATCGGCGTACCATTTGGACCAGTACCAATACTGCTAGCCGACTCTAAAACGTCTGTTTTTGTGTAAGTAAGGGTTTTAGACTTATCGCGGTCACGATAACTTGCACCAAATTCTAATGAATCAAAAACGTCACTATCAAGTGCTAGTTTTGCGGCAAGTTTAAATGCATTAATTTCATCTTCAACTTTAGGCTGTGAACGTTCACCGGCTAAGCCCCACCCCATAATATCACCCAAACCAATCACACTTGGATCTGAGTAATCAAGAGTAGACGTAAATGTACCGCCTGAACCATCTGAATTTAACTGGTAAGTCACTTGATTACCGTTAAAGTTCCCGCCGCCAGCAAAAGTAGCGTGTTGATATAATTCACGGTCTACTTTTGATGAACTCATATCAAACTCAACAACTAAGTCATCGTTAACTTGATATTCAACATTTAGACCTAGGTTGGTCAAATCAGCAGTACGATGTTCTTGGTTATTCTTCAAATAGAAAGGGAAGTTATTGTAAGTTGCCCCTGTAACAAAACCTGAATCGGTAGAGTTAATGGTGTAATTACAATCAGGGAATTTACCCGCATCATCACAATTATTAAAACCAAATTCAACTGCACCAATGTAACGCTCATCACTGAAATCAACATACAAAGCGTCAACAGTTACTTTTAAATCATCATTTGGAATGAATTCAACCACACCCATAACTGAATCACGTTTTAATACAGAAGAACGACCTTTAAGGTTAATACCTTTAACACCGTTATATTCAGTACCACTCTCATCAGTTAACGTATATAAGAAAGGGTCACCATGACGGCCAAATTGTTTCTCTTGCCCAGGTGATTCCATAGTATTGAAAGCAAATGCCACACCAATAGTATCGTCAGCAAATTGGTCTATGTATGACACAGTTGCTCTATGTCCTTTGTTATCATAACCATCAACCACTGCGTCATGACCATTCATTTCCAATTGACCGTTAACAGCTAAAACACGTTCACCTTTTGAAAGGGGACTAACCGTTTGTAAATCAATCACCCCAGCGATACCTTCACCGGTAATAGAAGCGTTAGGCGTTTTATAAACACTTACACCACTCATTATCTCTGAAGGATAAATATCAAATTCAACACCACGACTGTCACCAATAGAAACCTGCTCTCGGCCATTTAACGTAGTCGTTGATTCATCTTCACCAAATCCACGAATGGAAATAACACTCGCACGACCTTCAAGTCGTTGAGCTGCCAAACCAGTAATGCGAGATAATGAATCTGCAATAGATGAGTCTGGCAATTTACCTATATCTTCAGCACTAATGGCGTCAACAACGTTGCTAGAAAAACGTTTAGTATTAATGGATTCAATTACTGAGCCACGAAAGCCAGAAACCTGAATTACTTCTAAGTTATCAGCGTCTTCAGATTGAGTATTTTCTTGAGCTACAGATACGCCAGTTCCCATAACCATGCCGCTTGAAATTAGCGCTGCTTTAATTAGATTAGGTTTAAATTGTTTCATTGGTGTGTCCCATTGTTGTGTTAATTGTCATTATTTTCTATTGAGAAAAATACAATCTATGTTTATTTCGAACAGATATTAACGTTATAAAATGCTTTGACTCAATCGAATGCATACGTATTCAAACCTTATGCACAACATTCAGTTAACGAATACACAACATATTGACATCAATAATAAGAACTTAATAACAAATGCAAGCCTTTGATTTAATTGCATATTAAACTCATACACTCACCATCATTGAACTTGATTGTTAAGGCCCAGTCCTTTGCATACGTATTCAAAACAAAAAGTTACAATTCAACACTTAATAACTTAACTATCACCATAAAAGTAGGCATAAAGGTTTGTTTAGTAAAGGAGAGCAAGTTCACAACTTCCACTTTTATAGAGGTGAAGTGTAAAGCAAACGCCATGTTTAATTTTTACTGGCCACCCAAGAAACGAACTAATATGTAATAGCAGTCAAACAAGCGAAAATAACCTATTTCCCCCTAACATCCCCCACTAATTATGAAAAATTCGGCCGGTATACATTTTAATTGTGGTGACATGAACAGTAATTTTGACGTTATCTAAAAACAGTTAAAAATAAACTGGAAGGGCGAATGGGCCGAAGGTTTGGGGGAGTTGTAAAACAACTAATTAAGATTGGTTAATGGTAATTCCTAACTAGCTAATCTTGAGTAAAAACACACAAAACTAAACTGGATTCATTTGTTCTACTTATCAAAGTACTCCTGTACAGAAAAATTATACTTTTTATATTCTTGGCTAAGGCCTTGAATTAACGGGTTTTCTAACCACAGTATTTTACGGTCAACTAGCTTGTTTGCTATTAAGTTATGCAAGTGATGTTTTTCCCACAACTTAATAAAACTGCCATCTTTGTACGCACGCTTGAGTCCCAACTCGACACGTTTAGCATTAACATGATTGTTTATGTGTGTAATAAAGAACCTAGGTAGTTCATAAGCAAATGAAATACATGGTTCATAGACTAAACCAAACTTTTTTTGAGCCGCAACAAAATATTCGTCTTTTTCTTCTGTCACACCTCGAAAGTAAGCGTCTACTCGACCTTTCTTAATCAACCCAAAAACTTTATCGTGGTCGGGGTTGGTGAGTGGATATACTCTGTAATTATTAGCCTGCAAAATATCACTGTCTGTCCAGCCTATACCTTGCACTATAGATATATTGTTAACTGCAGATTCTTCGGTGAGATTACAAAACTTATTTAAATTGGATGGATGAATCAGAGCTATTCGATAGCCAATAATTCCTCTATCGATGGGAAAATGAATGGTATGAACTTTTTTACTTATTTCAGTGGTTATCGAATGCTTAAAAAAGAAATTTTTGTAGTAACCCGTTTCAACGAGCTTTACCACTCTTGCCACATTTAGACCATGGCCCTTTAACTCTAACTTGTAATCTCCGTATTCAGCCTTGGTTTTATCTAAAGCTAACTTTAAAACATCAATCGTATAATTATGACTTCTATCAGCTTCAAATTGACTACCTTGGTAAGAAAACACCGTGGGCTCAGATGATTTCCCCATAACCAAATGGCTGATTAATAATACGTTAAATACTATAAACCTATAAATCATTTATTAATCATGGATGAATTATCCCAATTGAGCAAGTACTAAGTCAGCTCTCCTCTTATACCAATTCCATTAAGTAACTCTGCACAGAAAACGACGACAAGAGTAATATGAGATACAAAAAAACCCGCTATTCTGCGGGTTTTTAAATCAAAAAGTAATGCTATTACTTAGAAATTACCAACCAGTAATTTCGCGTAATCCTTTACCGATATCAGCAAGAGAACGTACAGTTTTAACACCTGCCGCTTCTAGTGCTTTAAACTTCTCGTCAGCTGTACCTTTACCACCGGCGATAATTGCGCCAGCATGACCCATACGCTTACCTTCAGGAGCAGTAACACCGGCAATGTAAGATACAACAGGCTTAGTCACGTTAGCTTTGATAAATTCAGCTGCTTCTTCTTCAGCAGAACCACCAATTTCACCAATCATAACGATAGCTTCTGTTTCTGGATCGTCTTGGAACAACTGTAAGATATCGATGAAGTTAGAACCCGGGATAGGGTCGCCACCAATACCAACACAAGTAGACTGACCAAAACCTTCGTCAGTAGTTTGTTTAACGGCTTCGTACGTTAAAGTACCAGAGCGAGAAACAATACCTACTTTACCAGGCTTGTGAATGTGACCAGGCATGATGCCGATTTTACATTCACCAGGAGTGATAACACCTGGGCAGTTTGGACCGATCATGCGAACGCCTTTAACGTTCAAGTATTCTTTAACGAATAACATGTCGATAGTTGGGATACCTTCAGTGATACAGATGATAAGCTCAATGCCTGCATCAGCTGCTTCAACGATTGAATCTTTACAAAACGCTGCTGGTACATAGATTACAGATGCTGTTGCGCCTGTTGTTTCTACTGCTTCACGTACTGTATTGAATACTGGAAGATCTAGGTGAGTTGTGCCGCCTTTACCAGGTGTAACACCACCAACCATTTGAGTGCCATAAGCAATTGCTTGCTCAGAATGGAAAGTACCTTGTCCACCAGTGAAACCCTGACAGATAACTTTAGTGTGCTTATTAATTAATACAGACATTATTTGCCCTCCGCAGCTTTAACAACTAGTTGGGCTGCGTCAGTTAGACTACTTGCAGCAATGATATCTAGGTCAGAGTTAGCTAAAACTTCACGACCTAACTCTGCGTTAGTACCTTCAAGACGTACAACAACAGGAACTTTAACACCTACTTCTTTAACTGCACCGATAATACCTTCAGCGATCATGTCACAACGTACAATCCCACCAAAAATGTTAACAAGTACAGCACTTACATTGCTGTCAGAAAGAATGATTTTGAATGCTTCAGCAACACGTTCTTTGGTTGCACCGCCGCCTACGTCTAGGAAGTTAGCTGGTTTGCCGCCATGAAGGTTAACTATATCCATAGTTCCCATCGCAAGGCCTGCACCGTTAACCATACAACCAACGTTTCCGTCTAGTGCTACATAGTTAAGTTCCCATTTAGCCGCTTCAGCTTCACGTGCATCATCTTGTGATGGATCGTGCATCGCTTTAACTTTAGGCTGACGGTATGCCGCGTTGCCATCGATAGCCACTTTAGCGTCTAGACAGTGAATATCACCGTCATCTTTGATTACTAGAGGATTGATTTCGATTAGAGCGATATCTAGGTCAACAAACATTTTTGCAAGACCTAAGAATATTTGTACGAATTGCTTAATCTGTACGCCTTTAAGGCCTAACTGGAAAGCCATGTCGCGAGCTTGATAAGGTTGAGCACCAACAATTGGGTCAATCTCAGCTTTTAAGATTTTTTCTGGAGTCTCATGAGCAACCGTTTCAATTTCAACGCCGCCTTCAGTAGACGCCATGAAAACTACGCGACGAGAAGTACGGTCTACAACCGCACCTAAATAAAGCTCATCAGCAATATCAGTACAAGATTCAACTAAGATCTTGCTAACTGGCTGGCCATTTTCGTCTGTTTGGAAAGTAACTAAGTTTTTACCTAACCAGTTTTCAGCGAAGGCTTTAATTTCTTCTTTAGTTTTAACTAATTTAACACCGCCAGCCTTACCACGGCCACCAGCGTGTACTTGGCATTTAACCACCCACTCGCTTCCGCCAATTTTATCAGCTGCTGCAGCAGCTTCTTCTGGAGAATCTGTCGCGATCCCTTCAGAGACTGGTAAGCCGTATTCTTTGAATAACTGCTTACCTTGATATTCATGCAAATTCATGGTTTTTTTACCCGTTTAATTTAAGAAAAAAGCCGCTAGTTAGCTGCTTTATTTTGTAAACCGCCAACACTAAAGTTGGCGGAAGAAGGAGACAAACAAATACTTATCTGTCTCAATTTTTTAATGCTTTTTACACATCTAAAAGTAGACGTGTTGGATCTTCTAACATTTCTTTAATCGTCACTAAGAAACCAACTGACTCTTTACCGTCAATGATTCTGTGATCATAAGAAAGGGCTAAGTACATCATAGGTAAGATTTCAACTTTACCGTTTACAGCCATAGGTCTATCTTGGATTTTATGCATGCCCAAGATAGCACTTTGAGGAAGATTTAAGATAGGTGTAGACATCAAAGAACCAAACACACCACCATTGGTGATAGTAAAGTTTCCACCTTGCATGTCAGCCATGCTTAGTTTTCCATCGCGACCTTTCAGCGCTAATTCTCTAATACCACCTTCAATTCCGGCCATTCCTAGAGAATCAGTATCTTTTAATACCGGCGTCACTAGGCCACGAGGCGTAGAAACGGCAATCGAGATATCGAAATAGTTGTGATAACAAATATCATCACCGTCAATTGATGCATTGACCTCAGGGAAACGTTTAAGGGCTTCAGTTACGGCTTTCACGTAGAAAGACATAAAGCCTAAACGGATACCATGACGTTTCTCAAAACTTTCTTGGTACTGCTTACGTAAATCCATGATTGGCTTCATGTTCACTTCGTTAAACGTAGTCAACATAGCTGTGCTATTTTTTGCTTCTAATAAACGTGTAGCAATGGTTTTACGTAAACGTGTCATAGGCACACGTTTTTCAGTACGGTCACCTACCAAAGCAGCGGGTGCTGGTGCAGAGGAATCAGCTTTAGCAGCTGGAGCAGCAGGCGCTTGTAAAGACTTTTCAACGTCTTCTTTGGTTACACGACCACCTTTGCCCGTACCTTTTATACTTGAAGCGTCAATACCTTTTTCAGTCAATAAACGACGAACAGAAGGACTTAATGCATCATTATCTGCTGATTCATCACCTGATGATGCAGCTGGAGCAGCCGCGGCGGCACCAGCAACAAAGTTAGCAATAACTTGTTCACCAGTAACAGTTTCACCTTCAGGAGCTAGAATATCACTTAACGAACCATCTGCAGGTGCAACAACTTCAAGTACGACCTTATCAGTCTCAATATCGACTAAGTTTTGATCACGAGAAATGGCTTCACCTGGCTGAACATGCCACGTTGCTATTGTTGCGTCTGCCACTGATTCTGGCAGAACCGGTACCTTAATTTCCACTGACTCACCTTTATTATCGGAAGTTTGACTTGTTTGCGGGCTAGCTGAAGCAGCAGGTGCAGCAACAGCGGCTCCTGATCCTTCTTCAAAATTTGCAATGGTTTGTTCACCTAACACAGTGTCGCCTTCAGCAAATAAAATTTCGCTAACAACACCATCTGCAGGAGCAACCACTTCTAAGACTACTTTATCTGTTTCAATATCAACAAGATTTTGATCTCGGCTGACTTTATCACCTACCTTTACATGCCAGGTAGCGATTGATGCATCTGCCACTGATTCTGGCAATACCGGTACTTTTATTTCGATGCTCATACTGGTTCCTTATTTAACTGTTAATGCATCATCAACCAATTCTTTTTGCTGTTGGTTGTGAACTGAAATATATCCAACTGCAGGTGACGCTGATGCTTTTCTGCCTGCATAGGTCAATGTTGCGCCTTTAGGCAACGAAGACCAGAAATGGTGTTGGCTACAATACCAAGCACCTTGGTTTTGAGGTTCTTCTTGACACCAAACCCAACTTTTAGCAGTTTTGTATTTACTGGCAATTTGTTCCATTTCTACATGAGGGAATGGATAAAGTTGCTCAATACGAATGATCGCTACATCATCTTGTTCGTTTTTGCGGCGCTGTTCTAATAAATCGTAATAGACTTTACCTGAACACATCACCACTTGTTTTACTTTGCTTGGACTGATGTCGTCAATTTCATCAATCACATTATGGAACACACCTTCAGATAACTCTTCCATACTTGAAATGGCTAACGGGTGTCTTAATAATGACTTAGGCGACATGACAATCAAAGGTTTACGCATTGGGCGAACGGTTTGACGGCGCAACATATTAAACACTTGAGCTGGAGTTGATGGCACACAAACTTGCCAATTATGATCCGCACTCATTTGTAAGAAACGTTCTAACCTAGCTGAACTATGTTCAGGACCTTGACCTTCATAACCGTGGGGTAACAACATAGTTAAACCACATAAACGTCCCCATTTGGCTTCACCAGAACTTAAGAACTGATCTATCACCACTTGAGCACCGTTAGCAAAGTCACCAAATTGTGCTTCCCAAATGGTTAAACAACCAGGTTCTGCCGTGGCATACCCAAATTCAAATGCAAGTACTGCGGCTTCAGAAAGTACTGAATCATAAATTTCAATTGTGCCTTGTTCAGAATGTATATTCTGAAGAGGCATATAATCAGAGCCATCTTTTTGATTGTGTAATACGGCATGGCGATGGAAAAACGTACCACGTCCAGAGTCTTGACCTGTCATACGAATGTTCTCACCCGCATCAACAATTGAGGCATAAGCTAAGTTTTCAGCCATTCCCCAATCAAGCGCTTTATCACCTGCAACCATAGCTTTACGATCTTGATAAAGTTTGGCTACACGAGACTGAAGTTTATGTTCTTCAGGGAAATCACATAACTTCTCGCCTAACTCCTTAATTTTATCAACACTGATAGAGCCGTCATATTCAACGTCCCAATCATGGCCAAGGTAAGGAGTCCAATCAACAGAGTGTTCCGTCATAGGACGCCACTCTTCAACAACACATGCACCATGATCTAAGGCAGCACGATAGTCACCAACAAGCTTTTCAACTTCGTGGGCTTCGATAATACCTTCTGCTACTAATTGGTCTGCATATAACTTACGCGGCACAGGATGTTTTTTGATTTTTTGATACATCAAAGGCTGAGTTGCATTTGGCTCATCTGCTTCGTTGTGTCCATGACGTCTGTAACAAACTAAGTCAATTACCACATCACGCTTAAATTGATTACGATAATCGAGAGCCAGCTTAGTCACAAATAACACAGCTTCTGGATCATCAGCATTCACATGAAATATTGGCGCCTGAACCATTTTGGCTATATCAGTACAATATTGAGTCGAACGAGTGTCTTCTGTTTTAGACGTAGTGAAACCAACTTGGTTGTTGATTACGATCCTTACGGTACCGCCCACTTTAAAGCCACGAGTTTGTGACATGTTAAAGGTTTCTTGTACTACACCTTGTCCAGCAATAGCTGAATCACCGTGAATAGTAATTGGCAATACCATAGAACCATCTTCACAACCTCTACGATCTAAACGAGCACGTACAGAACCGATAACCACAGGGTTAACAATTTCTAAGTGAGACGGGTTAAAGGCTAGTGCCAAATGAAGATTGCCACCAGGTGTAGCATAATCTGAAGAATAACCAGCGTGATATTTCACATCACCAGCGCCTAATGAGTCATCATGATTTCCGGCAAATTCATCAAATAATACTGATGGATTTTTACCTAACACATTCACAAGTACGTTTAAACGACCTCGGTGAGCCATGCCCACAACAACTTCTTTTGTCCCTTTGGAGCCTGCATGACTAATCAAACTTTTCAGCATTGGAACTAACGAATCACCACCTTCAAGAGAGAAACGTTTAGCACCTGGAAATTTAGCGCCCAGGTATTTTTCCATACCATCAGCGGCAACTAAACCTTGTAGCAGGCTAACTTTGTCTTCGCGAGAAATTTCTGGTTTGGCTTGAACTGATTCAATACGTTGTTGAACCCAACGTTTTTGTTCGGTATCGGTAATGTGCATGTACTCAGTACCGATAGAGCCACAATAGGTGCGGTTCAGAGATTTAAACAATTCACCTAATGGCATTGACTCTTGGCCAATAGCAAATGAGCCTACGTTAAATACAGTATCAAAATCGCTTTCTGACAAATTATGATGGGATAGCTCTAAATCACGAACCCTAGGCTGTTTCCACAACTCTAAAGGATCAAGATTGGCGTGCTGGTGCCCTCTAAATCTGTAAGCATTAATTAGTTGCAGAACTTTAACTTGTTTCTCGTCACCACCGGCTCCTGCTTGAGGGCTCGCTGTACCAGCTCGACCAGCGGGACCTAATGCTGCTAAAGCACGAAACTGTTCTCTTACTAAACTATGTTTTGATTCTACTTCGACTCCATCGAGTTTAGGCAGTTTGTCAAACGTTTCTCTCCATTCATCAGATACGTTTTGCGCATCTTCCAAATATAGCTCATACATTTCTTCTATATATGTAGCGTTGCCACCAGCCATGTGAGACGAATCCCACCATGCTTTCATCACGCGTTGTTGCATTGTCGTCCCTTGGTTGAATAAGACTTACAATTATGTGCGCTGTTGCACACTCTCTTTCTTATTAATATCTCTAATTTAAACGAACCAACTACTAATAATTGGTTCTTATACTGCGCGTTTTAACAACATTGATTTAATAGAACCAATCGCTTTCGTAGGATTAAGGCCCTTAGGACACACATTTACACAGTTCATAATACCGTGGCACCTGAACACACTAAATGCATCATCTAAATCATTTAAACGTTGCTCTGTCGCTGTATCTCGGCTATCTGCCAAGAAGCGATATGCATGCAACAAACCTGCAGGTCCGATAAATTTATCTGGATTCCACCAGAACGAAGGACAAGAAGTTGAGCAACATGCACACAAAATACATTCGTACAAACCGTCTAACTTTTCTCTTTCTTCCGGCGCTTGTAAAAACTCACGAGCTGGCGGTTGATTGTCATCATTGATTAAAAACGGCTTAATCTTTTCATACTGAGTATAAAACTGGGTCATATCAGTCACTAAATCACGCACTACAGGTAAACCTGGTAGTGGACGAATAACCACTTTTGAACCTTTAAGTGCAGACAAAGGCGTAATACACGCTAGGCCATTTTTGCCGTTCATGTTTACACCGTCAGAACCACATACACCTTCGCGGCATGAACGTCGAAAAGATAAGGTTGGATCTGTTTCTTTAAGAGCGATAAGTGCATCAAGCACCATCATGTCTTGACCTTCATCCACGTCAAGTTTGTAATCTTGCATACGTGGTGCATTGTCTACATCTGGATTGTAACGGTAAACAGAGAAATTCAATTGCATAATCGTTACTCCTAGTAAGTTCTGGCTTTAGGTGGGAAAGCTTCACGCAGTTTAGGCGTCATGTTTACTTCACGTTTAATCATTGAGCTGTCCTCTGGTAAATAAACTGAGTGACACAACCAATTATCATCATCACGCTCTGGGAAATCAAAACGACTATGAGCACCACGACTTTCAGTTCTAAAGTTAGCTGCTACAGCTGTGCTATAGGCAGTTTCCATTAGGTTATCAAGCTCTAGGCATTCAATACGCTGAGTATTAAAATCATTTGATTTATCATCTAGACGGGCATGTTGTAAACGTTCGCGAATTTCACCTAACTCTTTCAAGCCAGTTGCCATTGCGTCACCTTCTCTAAATACAGAGAAGTTAAGTTGCATACATTGCTGTAGATCTTTCTTAATTTGTACTGGGTCTTCACCTTTACCGGCGTCTGACTTTTCCCAACGATTAAATCTTGTTAAAGCAGCATCGACGTCATCACTTGATGCTTCACGTGCTTCGATTCCGTCGATAGCTGAACCTAGGTGTAACCCAGTCGCTCGACCAAATACCACTAAATCAAGTAGTGAGTTTCCACCTAAACGGTTAGCACCGTGTACAGATACGCAAGCAATTTCACCACAGGCAAATAAACCTTTAATTGGGCTTTCTTTACCGTTGGCATCAACACTCAGTGCTTGACCATCAACATTGGTAGGAATCCCCCCCATCATATAGTGACAAGTAGGAATAACTGGGATAGGTTCTTTAACCGGATCGACGTGAGCAAAGGTACGAGATAACTCTAATATACCTGGTAAACGAGATTCCAGAACTTCTTTACCAAGATGATCCAGTTTCAATTTACAATGTGGACCTAATGGGCCGTCAAATCCTCGACCTTCACGAATTTCGGTCATCATTGAACGAGCAACAACATCACGACCGGCTAAATCTTTTGCGTTAGGCGCATAACGTTCCATGAAACGTTCGCCATCTTTATTTAATAAATAACCACCTTCACCACGGCAACCTTCGGTAACCAATGTACCGGCACCGGCTATACCTGTTGGGTGGAATTGCCACATTTCCATATCTTGCATTGGAACACCAGCACGTAGTGCCATACCAACACCGTCACCAGTATTTATGTGAGCATTAGTGGTAGATGCGTAAATACGTCCAGCACCACCCGTGGCAAGTACCACGGCTTTAGATTTGAAATAAACCACTTCACCAGACTCGATATCGATTGCTGTACAACCCACTACATCGCCGTCTTGGTTTTTAACTAGGTCTAAGGCATACCATTCACTGAATACCTTAGTTTTATTTTTTACATTTTGTTGATACAACAAGTGCAATAAAGCATGGCCAGTTCTGTCAGCTGCAGCTGCAGTACGAGCACCTTGCTCACCACCGAAGTTCTGCGACTGTCCACCGAAAGGACGCTGGTAAATTTTTCCGTTTTCGAAACGTGAAAATGGTAAACCCATGTTTTCCATTTCGATAATAGCTTCAGGACCGGTTTTACACATGTATTCGATAGCGTCTTGGTCACCGATATAATCAGAACCTTTTACCGTATCGTACATGTGCCATTCCCAGTTATCGTCGTGGGCGTTACCTAATGCAACAGTAATTCCACCTTGAGCAGAAACAGTGTGAGAACGAGTTGGGAAAACTTTAGATAATAAGGCACATGACTTGCCAGATTCAGAAATTTGTAATGCTGCACGCATACCTGCGCCGCCAGCACCAATTACAACTGCATCATACTCATGAACAGGAATACTCATTTACACACCCCACAACACAAATAAACCAATAACCACATAAACAAATGCAATTAAGTTAAGAATAAATTGAATAGCCGATCTCAAACCTGCTGCTTTTACGTAATCTGTTAATACTTGCCACATACCAATTCGAATATGCAACATAACTGACGATAAAGCGGCAAAGGTAAATACCTTCATGGCTAAACCTGAAAACAAATTTGTCCATATGTCGAAAGTCACTTCTGACGTCGTGATAAAAAACCAACCAATGAAAAGAGAATACGCGGTCATGATAATCGCGGTAGCACGAATGGTTACAAAATCTTGTACACCATTACGTTTTAAACTTGCTTGTTGAGTTAACATAATAAAACTCCAACTACGATAGTTAAGATAATCCACAGAGCAATAATAGCTTTAGCACTTAGGTCACCTGATTCAAGTTCTTCCCAGTGGCCCATATCCATAATCATATGTCGAACACCGCCTAACACATGATAAATAAGGGCAGATATTGTGCCTATTGCAACAAATTTACCTAAAGGACCATTCATTTGTTCTTTCACAAAATCAAATCCTTCGATAGAAGAAACCGATACAGCCCAAGCCCAAATTACAAACATCAGCGCAAAAAATAATGCGACACCTGTAATACGATGGAGAATAGAAGTAATAGCGGCGGGAGGAAAACTAATAGTGTTGAGTTGTAAATTAACTGGTCTTTGTTTTTTCACGTTTTTCGCTCTTTATACCCGTAGGTCATTTAAACATTTTTATTCGAATAGGCTTATATAAAAAACCCCGAATGTTATTGATTTGTTAAAAACAGTCTCTCTTTCATGAGCTTGTTACAGATTTGTAAACTAAACGTTAGAATAAATAACGCTTCTTAGAGTCAAGCCCTGTAAGCCCAAGAAGTATATCCAGCGTAGCAAATAAATACAATTATTGTTCTATTTTAATGCCTTATAACAAGTATTAAGAAAGTAGACCAACCAGATCTAAATTTTTATTTGCCTTTCATCCTGCAAAAAAGTGAAGATTAATAGGATTTAGTGCATTAAAATTGACATAATTAAACTTAGTCAGTACAAATGGCGGTTACATATCGCCCCCAGTAAACAGAATATAATCCTGTTTATCGAATTAAAATGATTCTGAGGAGAACGACATATGGCAGATAATAAAGCCATTTTGAAAGCAGGTGATGCTGAAATTGAACTACCTATTTTATCTGGAGTAGCAGGTAACGATGTAATAGACGTTCGTGCATTAGGTAGCAGCGGTTACTTCACCTATGACCCAGGCTTTATGGCCACGGGTTCTTGTGAGTCCTCAATTACGTTTATCGACGGCGCTAAAGGCGTATTGTTACATAGAGGTTATTCAATTGAAGAGTTAGCTCGTGATGCAGACTACTTAGAAGTTTGCTACATGTTATTACACGATAAAACACCTAATTCTGAAGAATACAAAGAGTTTAAAGATACCATCACTCGCCATACCCTAGTACACGACCAAGTAAATAACTTTTTCCGTGGCTTTAGACGCGATGCGCATCCAATGGCAATGTTATGTGGCACAGTAGGTGCGATGTCATCTTTCTACCATGATGACTTAGATATCTCAGATCCAGAACAAAGACTACGTAGTGCTTATAGACTTGTCGCTAAAATGCCGACTATGGTTGCCATGTGTTACAAATACAACATAGGCCAGCCTTTTGTATATCCGAGAAACGACTTAACTTACGCAGAAAACTTCCTAAACATGATGTTCTCTGTACCAGCAGAAGATTACAAAATCACTCCTGCGGTATCTCGTGCCGTAGACAGAATATTTACTCTGCATGCTGACCATGAGCAAAATGCGTCTACTTCAACAGTACGATTAGCCGGTTCTTCTGGTGCAAACCCTTATGCATGTATTGCAGCTGGTGTTGCCTCGCTTTGGGGACCTGCTCACGGTGGTGCTAACGAAGCTTGCTTAACTATGTTACAAGAAATCGGTTCAGTAGATCGTATTCCTGAGTTCATAGCTAAAGCAAAAGACAAAGCAGACCCGTTCAGACTAATGGGCTTTGGTCACAGGGTTTACAAAAACCATGATCCTCGTGCTACTGTGATGCGTGAAAGCTGCCACGAAGTATTATCAGAGCTAAACATCGACGATCCTTTGCTTAACGTTGCTATGGAATTAGAAAAAATTGCCTTAAGCGACCCATACTTTGCAGAGAAGAAACTCTTCCCGAATGTAGATTTTTATTCAGGAATTATTCTAAAAGCAATTGGTATTCCGACTAACATGTTTACTTGTATTTTTGCGTTAGCACGCACAGTTGGTTGGGTATCTCATTGGCATGAAATGTTAAGCCAACCTGGTCAAAAAATTGGCCGTCCACGTCAACTTTACACTGGTGAAGAACAACGTAAATACAATCCAATTAAGAAATAGACAAACTATTTTGTATAAAAAAGCGCCTAGTAAGGCGCTTTTTTTTATGTCAACTTTGAGTAATTCTGCACAAGCAGGTCAGTTTCCTCTTTAAAAACCCCTTGATTGATATACCAATTAATTATTGTTGTTAACCAATTTATATAACCAATGTACCAAGTTATCCAAAGTTATCGAAATAAAAACTAACTAGTTTGAATGATTTTTAAACAAAATCCGTTTTTAACGCCAGCAAAACAAACTGTAAAAGAACCATAATTGTAAACAGATTGTTACAGTCACGGCTAAATTATTCAAAACACCTCATACAGTATTATGTAAATTATCTTCACTCTTTGTTTATAAACTTGAAACCACTAAAAAATTTACCACTATATTTTTAGCTAAATGGCTATAAAGGTCTATTGTCTTTGTATGATATTGATTTAGTGGATGTAGCATCCATCTAAGCCGCATTTTAGTTATTCTATGCCCCACTGATGACTAACCGTAACCTATTGTTTAGCTATATTAAGTCTATTCCCTCTAACACATTCTTGATTATAGCTGCGGCAGTTGAACCTCTATAATCGTAATTGAACAATTACTTCTCTTCTGCAAAAGGAAAGAGCAGGCTAAAGTCGTCAGATTGATAGACCTCATCTACACTCTTTTAAACCAAATACTTATTAAGGTCCACTAGGTGTTCCACATGGGTTGAAAATGGTAAATGCATCGATATTGGGTTACGTAGTTAATTATAAATCTCTATTTAGGACGCAATAATTTACTCCTAAATGACAAAATTCTTGTAGCTAACTAGGCGGTTTTTCGTACGTATTAGCTGGCTATTACTAGGAAAACCAACGCGGTTAAGGGCAAAAATAGTTTTATTGAAACGCGCGGCTTATCCGAAACTCGGGTTAAATAAGTGGATGAACGATTTAACTTTGAATTTTTTAGCAGGCATAAAAAAAGACGCCTAAGCGTCTTTTTAAAAGGTAAACATCGATTAACGACGTAGACCTAAACGTTTGATCAAATCTTGATAACGCTCTGTATTTTTACCTTTAAGGTAATCAAGTAACTTACGACGTTGGCTAACCATACGTAAAAGGCCACGACGTGAGTGGTGATCTTTTTTATGGTCTGCAAAGTGGCCTTGTAACTTATTGATGTTAGTCGTTAAAAGAGCAACTTGAACTTCAGGTGAACCAGTGTCGCCTTCTTTAACGCCATATTCAGCAATAATAGCTGCAGTTTCTTGTGTACTTAGTGACATATTTTTCTCCAATATATAAGAGTTTAAACACAAACTTGCCGATCACTAATTCAGCAAGTCCCAAAAGAGCGCGTATTATAGCCATGAGCTATAGAATAGCAACTATAAACTTAACCAACTAAGGCTAATAAAATACCTGCGGCAACAGCCGAACCTAGCACACCGGCTACATTAGGGCCCATTGCATGCATTAACAAGAAGTTATGATGGTTAGCCTCTAACCCGACTTTATTTACTACCCTTGCAGCCATTGGCACAGCTGATACACCAGCAGCACCCACTAGAGGGTTAATTGGTTGCGAACTAAATTTAGACATAGCTTTGGCCATTAGTACTCCACATGCAGTACCAATTGAAAATGCGACTGCACCCAATGCTAATATACCCAAGGTCTCAACAGTCAAAAACTTGTCTGCTGATAGCTTAGAGCCTACTGCTAAACCTAAGAAGATAGTCACAATATTAATTAATTCATTCTGAGCTGTATTGCTTAAACGATCCACAACACCACATTCTTTCATTAAATTGCCTAAAGCAAACATACCTACCAAAGGAGTCGCTGTAGGCAAGAAAAGAATAGTCATTAACAATACCGCTAAAGGAAATATGATTTTTTCACGCTTAGAAACCGGTCTAAGCTGTGGCATTTCAATTTTTCTTTCTTCTTCGTTAGTAAACAGCTTCATTATTGGCGGCTGGATCAAGGGAACCAAAGCCATATATGAATATGCAGCAACAGCGATAGCACCCAACAGGTCAGGGGCTAACTTAGATGCTAAGAATATTGCTGTCGGACCATCTGCTCCACCAATAATGGCAATTGCAGCAGCATCTTTTAAAGTGAATTCAAAACCTGGTACCAAATTTAACGCAATAGCGCCGAATAACGTAGCGAATATACCTGTTTGTGCCGCAGCCCCTAGCAACAACATTCTGGGATTTGCAATTAAGGCGCTGAAATCAGTCATAGCACCTACTCCCATAAAGATAAGGAGAGGGAAAACACCAGTATCAATACCGATGTAGTATACATAGTGCAGCAAACCACCAACTTCACTAAACCCAGCTAACGGAATGTTAGTTAGGATGGCACCAAAACCAATCGGCAATAATAGTAGAGGTTCAAATTTTTTGACTATGGCTAAGTATAATAACAATGAACCTACCGCCATCATAATTATCTGACCTAACTCAAAGTGAGCTAAAGCAGTGCTTTGCCACAATATTTCTAGCTTTTCCATTACCCTTAACCTATTACTAATAAAGGTTGTCCAGTTTGCACTGAATCACCTTCTTTAGTTTGAATATTAGATACTACACCAGATCCAGAAGCTCGCACTTCCGTTTCCATTTTCATCGCTTCCATTATGATAATCACATCACCTGAAGCAACGGTGTCACCTTCTCGTACCAACACCTTAAAGATATTACCTGCCAGTGGTGCATTTAATGTTTCACCACCTGTTGAAGCTGCTGGAGCACTCACTACGGGTGCAGCACCTGCCGCAGGAGTAACACTTGTTAATGTGCCACTTTGCGCTACTTCTACTTCAAATACTTGTCCGTCAACACGCACTGAATAAGCAGCACCATCAGTTGAAGCAGCAACATTAGGCTGACTTACTGGCGCAGGCTCATTACCAGGCACTGGTTCAAATGCATCTGGATTATTACGGTTTTTAAGGAATTTCAGACCTATCTGTGGAAATAAGGCGTACGTCAATACATCATCAACAACATCAGAAGCTATTTCTATCGACTCTTCTTTTGCTATATTTGTAAGCTCCTGAGTTAAAGAGTCTAGTTCGTCTTCAATCATGTCTGCTGGGCGACAAGTAATCGCTTCGGCACCATCAAGTACACGCTTTTGCAATTCAGCATTTACAGGTGCGGCAGTAGCGCCGTATTCACCTTTTAATACACCAGCCGTTTCTTTACTGATATTTTTATATCGTTCGCCAGTCAACACATTAATAACGGATTGAGTGCCAACTATTTGCGATGTAGGTGTAACTAATGGAATAAAACCTAAATCTTCACGTACCTTAGGGATTTCCTGGAGTACTTCATCCATTTTATCCCCAGCACCTTGTTCTTTTAACTGGCTTTCCATGTTGGTTAACATGCCGCCAGGTACTTGAGCGATGAGGATCCTAGCATCAACACCTTTAAGGCTTCCTTCAAATTTTGCATACTTTTTGCGAACATCGCGGAAATAAGCAGCAATATCAGCCAGTTTTGGCAATTCAAGACCCGTATCTCGATCTGTACCTTCTACAATTGACACCATTGTTTCGGTTGCACTATGCCCGTAAGTCATGCTCATAGAAGAAATTGAGGTATCTAAAATATCTATACCCGCGTCAATCGCTTTTTGATATGTAGCAGTGCTCAATCCAGTTGTTGCATGGCAGTGCATGGCAATGGGTACATCGATGCTTTCTTTTAAACGGCCAACTAATTCTTCACAATCATATGGTTTTAATAAACCAGCCATATCTTTAATACAAATTGAATGAACACCCATGTCTTGTAAACGATTAGCCATGTCTAACCAAGTTTGCAAATTATGAACAGGGGAAACCGTATAAGACATAGTGCCTTGAGCATGAGCGCCTTGTTTAATAGCCGCTTTAACCGCAGTTTGCAAATTACGTATATCATTCATCGCATCGAAAATTCTGAAAACATCTACACCATTTGTATGTGCACGTTCAACGAATTTTTCGACAACATCATCAGCATAGTGTCTGTAACCTAAAAGGTTTTGACCTCGTAACAACATTTGCTGTTTAGTTTTAGGCATCGCTTTTTTAAGCTGTCTGATTCTATCCCAAGGATCTTCACCTAAATATCGAATGCAGGCATCAAAAGTTGCCCCACCCCAGGTTTCTAATGACCAATAGCCCATATCATCTAATTGGCTAGCAATGGGTAACATATCTTCAAGGCGCATTCTGGTGGCCAAAATAGATTGGTGAGCGTCACGCAATACAACGTCGGTTATCGCTAATGGTTTAGGCATAGGGATACTTCCTTAAAATATTAGTCTAGTGGTTACGTCTGTATTGACGAACAGCGGCGGTAATCGCGGCTACAACTTTTGGAGAAACTTGTTGAGAGTTCTGCGTGGCTTTAGGCGCTACAGAATGAGTGTGTCCTTGAGAATTCACTTCTTCAGGAAAGAAACGATTAACCCAAGCAATTAAATTAACGGCTCCAATTAACATGGTTAAAAATAAGAAAACGACTCCCATTCCCACCATCAATAAATTAGCGGCTTCAGCTAAAGCACTGGCGACATCTGCTTGCATAAAATGAATCCTCATCAATAAAACTTTCTATACCGAATAAGTACCATGCTGCCCAATAAAACACAATAAAGTCAGCAAGAGGAAATGAGCATAAAAAATAAGAAAATATTCACTTAACTAGAATATATATCCATTTCCTCTAACAATTTTGCTGCAAGGTTACAATTCGAGTATCAAAATAATCATTCAAGCCTACTCAGTTAATTTTAGGCTCATCTATCAAATTTTTAATTAAATTCAGCGTTAGTATAAAACAACCAATCAAAAAAAAGCCCCACTATGATGTGAGGCTTTTAATTTGGCGCGTGTGGAAGGATTCGAACCTCCGACCGCCTGGTTCGTAGCCAGGTACTCTATCCAGCTGAGCTACACACGCATGAAACTTGATTTAGTAGAATACTACAAATCATCTACTAAATATAGAAATGTGGCGCGTGTGGAAGGATTCGAACCTCCGACCGCCTGGTTCGTAGCCAGGTACTCTATCCAGCTGAGCTACACACGCGCAATACAATCTTTTAATCTGCCAATGGCGGAAAGGGAGGGATTCGAACCCTCGGTACGAATTAACGTACGGTTCCTTAGCAGGGAACTGGTTTCAGCCACTCACCCACCTTTCCGTTTTAACGGCACCACATTTATTAGAGTTCCATAAACATGTTATGAAAATTTAAGAATAAGGTTATTACTCTTCACTTTCTTAACTGAAAGTGTTTGTAGCCACTTGACCACCTCTCCTAAATGAGGAGCCGAATTCTACTGATACTCAGCAGTAAGTCAAACATTTTTTATCAAGTGAGCGACTGTTTGTCGAGATTTCATACAATGCCCGTTTAATAGGCTAATAAATGTTTTTTTTAGCTTAAAATAACAGCAAAAATGTTCATGAAATAAGTCTTAAATATCAGGCACAAAAAAAGCTGGTAAACCAGCTTTTTGTCGTTTTACAACTGATTACTCACTTTCTGAACTGGCTTCTTGTACATTACCAGTAGATTGTGCATTTTTTTCAGCTTGAATACGCATATATATTTCTTCACGGTGAACAGATACTTCTTTAGGTGCATTAACACCAATTCTTACCTGATTACCCTTTACTCCTAATACAGTTACAGTGACATCGTCACCAACCATTAGGGTTTCTCCAACACGACGAGTTAAAATTAGCATTCTATTGCTCCTTTATCCGTTAATTAATATACAAATCCTTGTTTAAAGTTAGTGTAAAAACAATAGCTTCGCCAAATATTTTACACCTTCGGTTTTATCCCTATTTTTGTTGTCACCACAAAAAATAACCGAAAAATTTTCTACAACTTATCACTCAACCAGTCTTTGACCGATGCCAACGCTGATTCTAAATTCTCTGGTTGTGAACCGCCGGCTTGCGCCATATCTGGGCGTCCACCGCCTTTGCCACCAACCTGCTGCGCTACAAAGTTAACTAATTCACCAGCTTTTACCTTGCCAATTAAGTCTTTAGTGACTCCAACAATCAAACTCACTTTATTCGTATCACCGACGCCTAATACAATAATGGCACTAGATAACTGATTTTTAAAGTCATCTACCATTCCCCTCAAAGATTTAGCCTCAACGCCTTGCATCTGAGTAGCTAAAACTTTAGTACCATTTATCTCAATTACTTGAGACAACACATCAGCTCCGGCGTTAGCAGCTAACTGCTGCTTAAGTTTTTCTAGCTCTTTCTCTGTCGCTTTATTACGCTCTAACATCTGTTCAATACGAGCGGTTAAACCGTCTGGATCAGTTTTCAACAACCCAGCTAATTTCGAAACCTTTAACTCTTGTGTTTGCACAAATTCCAAAGCTTTCGCTCCAGAAACGGCTTCTATTCTTCGTACTCCGGCAGCGATGCCACCTTCTGATACAATTTTGAATAATCCTATATCGCCAGTACTTTTGACGTGTGTTCCACCACATAGTTCCATAGAGAACTCACCCATGGAGACAACACGTACGTCTTCTTCGTATTTTTCCCCAAATAATGCCATGGCGCCCGCTGATTTAGCTTCATCCAAATTCATCAATTTGGTTTGCAGTTGATTGTTGGCGCGAATTTGATCATTCACCAAGGTTTCAACTTTCTGTAATTCTTGACTCGTAACGGCTTCAAAATGTGAAAAATCAAAACGAAGCCTTTCATCCGTCACTAATGAGCCTTTTTGATTTACGTGCTCACCTAATACTTCTTTTAGCGCCGCGTGCATTAAATGCGTTGCACTGTGATTAATCTTTATGGCTTCTCTGCGTTCTAGGTCAAATTTAACCTCAACGATTTCGCCTAACTTAAAATCACCATGAGCAACACCTTTATGCGCAATAGCATTGCCTAATTTAATTGTATCTTTAACATCAAATGAACCATTTGCAGCTGTAAGTTGACCAGTATCACCAGCCTGTCCACCTGACTCAGCGTAAAAAGCACTTTGTTGTAAAATCACAACGCCAGTATCGCCATCAGATAATGCTTCAACAACATTCGCTTCTTTTAATAATTCTATGACTTTTGAAGAATGTATATGTTGATCATAACCTAAGAAGTCCGATGAGCAATTAGACTTTAGTTGCTCATTGTAATCCGTGTCAAATTGACTCGCTTGCTGAGCTCTTTTCCGTTGCTCATTCATGGCGGCTTTAAAGCCATCTTCATCTATTTTAAGATTTTTTTCACGCGCAACATCATTAGTTAAATCGGCTGGGAAACCATAGGTATCATACAATTTAAATACGACTTCTCCTGGAATGACGTCCGATTCTAAATCAGCAATCGCTGCATTTAGAATGTTCATTCCCCTTTCTAAAGTGCGGGAGAACTGCTCTTCTTCGGTTTTTAATACTTTTTCGATTAATTGACGATTATCAGTCAATTCTGGAAATGCGTCAGCCATTTGAGTTTCTAGTGCAGCCACTAAGCGGTAGAAAAACACATCGTTTGCGCCTAGCTTATTACCATGTCTAACAGCCCGGCGAATGATACGTCTTAATACGTAACCTCGACCTTCATTAGATGGCAACACGCCGTCAGCAATCAAGAAACTACAAGAACGAATATGATCCGCTATCACGCGCAGTGATTTATCTTCTTTATCTGCTGCATTCACGACTTGAGCAGTCGCATCAATTAAATTTTGGAAAATATCTATTTCATAATTGCTATGCACATTTTGAATAATGGCAGATATACGTTCTAATCCCATACCCGTGTCAATTGAAGGTTTAGGAAGAGGGTCCATGTCACCATTAGCTTGGCGATTAAATTGCATGAAAACTAAGTTCCAGATTTCAATAAATCGGTCCCCGTCTTCTTCTGGAGATCCTGGAGGTCCTCCCCAGATATGCGCACCATGATCATAAAATATTTCAGAACAAGGGCCACATGGTCCAGTATCACCCATTGACCAAAAATTATCAGAGGTACTAATGCGTATAATTTTATCTTCGCTTAAACCAATTTTATTAGCCCAAATATCGAAAGCTTCATCATCTTCGTGATAAACAGTGACTAATAATTTTTCAGCTGGTAGTTTTAATTCTTTAGTTAAAAAATCCCAAGCAAATTGAATTGCTTCAGTTTTAAAGTAATCTCCAAAACTAAAATTCCCCAACATTTCAAAAAAAGTATGGTGTCTCGCTGTATATCCTACATTTTCAAGATCATTATGCTTTCCACCCGCTCTCACACAGCGCTGAGATGATGTGGCTCTGCTATAGCTGCGTGACTCTGTTCCCAAAAATACATCTTTAAACTGGTTCATACCGGCGTTGGTAAACAAGAGTGTAGGATCGTTACCTGGTACTAAAGATGAACTGGACACTTTTTGGTGTCCTTTTGATGCAAAAAAATCTAAAAATGCGCACCGAATTTCGGCGGTAGTCATACTCATCAACAATCCTGAAATATAGTTAATTATGGGTTAATTAAAAAGGCGCAATCCATTACCACACCTGCATGTGGGCGCAACAATATCATGATTGCACTGCACTTGTTAAGTTGTTCATTGGCTATTTTTCAACAGAATCAAAAGCATAACTTATTTGCTCATGCGAGAAGCCTCGAAAATACATAAACCTTTGTTGTTTTTGTTTAGCTTTCCAATCGGTCGCAACTTGCCCAGAAAAACGCTTTATAAAAACCTTACTCGCTAATTCAAACCAGTCGATTTGCAACTCCTGCATCGCCTGCCTGATAAAGTCATTGTCTATTTTATGGTCTTTTAACTCTTTGAGAATTCGTACTTCTCCTACCCCTTTATTCACACGGCCTCGAATTAAAGACTCAGCAAACCGCAGGTCACTTTGAATATCCGACTCACTAAATTTGTCGATCCATTGACGACATAACTCTATATCAAAGTCTCGTTCAGCTAACTTTTTTAACAACTCACTTTTACTATGTTCTCGTCTTGCCAAGAATCTTGTAATAGTATGTTTGATGATTTTAGTGTTATTCTCTGGCATATTAGGGGAAATAAACTTGGCTACTCGAGCATAAATATAAGAGATGATTAAAAATAGTGTTTAACGTCAAATTTATCACCTCCATTGAAAAAATAGACAAAAGTGTTTGGGATAACATAGCCCCAAATACCAACCCTTTTTGTCAATATGATTTTTTACATGCCTTAGAGAGCTCTGGTTCAGTGGGGCAAGGCACTGGCTGGTTTGTACAACACTTAATAATATATCAAAACAATCAAGTCGTTGGCATATTACCACTATATAAAAAGACACACAGTTATGGTGAATATGTTTTTGATTTTGCATGGGCCAATACTTATCGTCAATATGGTGTGAGTTATTATCCTAAATTAGTTGCCAGTATCCCTTTCACACCAGTAACGGGTGCGAGACTAATGTTAAAACCTGAAATTGAACAAAGCCAAGTTATTTCCTTAGTTTGTCAAAGTATTCAAGAACACATTAAACAATACTCAATGTCTTCGATGCATTGGTTATTTTTAGAAAAAGAGTTAAGTCTCGCACTATCTGAGCATAAACAGATTCGTCGTAAGTCCGTGCAATTTCAATGGTTCAACCGAGAGTACAAGAGTTTTGAACATTATTTAGACCATTTGCATTCACGTCGGCGTAAACGTATCAAAAAAGAACGCATTGCCATTACCGAGGCTGGTGTAACGATTAAACGTATTCACGGCAATAACCTGAGCCAAGATGACTTACAGTTTTTTTATCAGTGTTATCAACAAACCTACCTTAAACGAAGTGGCCATCAGGGATATTTAACTGAAGCCTTTTTCGAACAAATATATAGCGACATGCGTGACAATCTAATGTTAGTGATTGCGATAAAAGATAACCAAGCTGTCGCAAGTGCTTTATTCGTGTTTGATGAAAACCAGCTTTGTGGTCGATACTGGGGAGCGATGTCGGCGGTAAATAATTTGCATTTTGAATGTTGTTATTATCAAGGTATAGAGTTTTGTATTGAACAAAATATTGCTCAATTTAACCCTGGTACACAAGGCGAACATAAAATACTCAGAGGGTTTGAACCTGTTTATTGTTACTCAAATCATTGGCTACAAGAGCAGGCTTTTCACGATGCCGCTGAACGTTTCATTCAGCAAGAGAATATTCAAATTGCAGAATATAAAACGAATGCTGAACAACTACTGCCTTTCAAACAAGCTTAAATAAAATTTAACAAAGCAGTGTTTACTTTAGCGTTTGTTTTCGCCAAACCAATAACATGTTGTTGGCTGGCATTTTCACTTTTTCAATTAGGTCTAGATTAACTGCCCAGCCTTGTAACTCTTCAATAGACCGTATTCCACCACAACCTTGTTCTTTGAGGTACTGATCAAAATCTCGGTTTGAATGACTTGTATACTGCCCATTGATATTAAACGGCCCATATTGGCAAAACACTCCACGTTTAGGTAAATTCATGCCCACTTGTTCCATCATCAATTTAGCTTCATTAGGTTGCATTATATGAGTGGAGTTAGCAGTAAATACGGCGTCAAATATTCCATCCGGCCAGTTATCCTGACCTAGTTGAAAAATAACCGGGGCTTTTAGGTTTGGAGCATCACATTCAGATAACCACGCTTGAATTCCAGTGTGGTTAGCAGCTAGGTCACTTGTTTGCCAAATAAGGTGAGGCAAATTAACAGCAAAGTAAGTAGCGTGTTGCCCTGTTCCAGAGCCAATTTCTAAAACATTTTTAGTACTGGAAAACACACGTTGTAAAACAGTCCAAATAGGCTGTTTATTATTCTCACACGCTTGGCTAAAAGGCTTATTATGCATAATCGAATGTTATTGGATATTAGGTCCAAGCCATTTCTCGGCTTCAAGTCGTTGCCAATTTTTACGCTCAGCATAATCCAATAATTGATCTTCTTGGATTTGTGCAACAGCAAAGTAACGAGATTCAGGGTGAGAGAAATAAAAACCTGATACTGCTGCACCTGGCCACATGGCATAACTTTCAGTTAGTTGCATACCAGTATGTTTTTGAGCATCCAATAAATCCCAAATTAATTGTTTTTCAGTGTGTTCAGGACAAGCTGCATAACCAGGAGCTGGACGTATTCCTTGATACTTTTCTCGAATAAGTTCTTCGTTGCTTAGGTTTTCTTCTGGCGCATATGCCCAAATTTCTTTACGCACCTTCTCGTGCAAATACTCTGCGAAGGCTTCCGCTAATCTATCTGCAATGGCTTTTACCATAATACCGTTATAATCATCACCGTCATCAATAAAGGCTTGGGCTAATTCATCTTCACCTATACCTGCAGTAACCGCAAAGGCTCCAACATAATCGGCCTTGTTACTTGTTTTAGGAGCGACAAAATCACTTAAACAGTTATTTGCTCCTTTAGGCTTTTCTGTTTGTTGACGTAAATGGTGAGCGACATGAGCAATGTTTGTGCGACTTTCGTCAGTATAGATTTCAATATCGTCTTGCACACTATTAGCGGGAAATATTCCCATGACGCCTTTTGCTTGTAGCTGGCCATTTTCACATAAAGTCTTTAGCAGGGCTTGAGCATCATCAAATAAGCTTTGTGCTTCTTTACCTACCACTTCATCTTGTAAAATTCTTGGATAGCGTCCGGCTAATGACCAAGTTAAGAAAAACGGCGTCCAATCTATGTAGTTAATTAGCTCAGACAACTCAACATCAACTGCTGTAACGCCCAATTGTTTAGGAGCCGGTGGTTGGTAACTAGTCCAGTCAAAATCAAACCCATTGTCACGGGCTTGTTCTAATGTAACAGGCCGAGTGCGTGGTTTCTTTTTAGCATGTTGCTCGCGCACTTTTTCATACTCAGCGTCTAGTTCTTTAGCATAAACAGCGCGGTTTTCTGCTGATATTAATTTTTGACACACGCCCACTGCACGACTCGCGTTAGGAACATATACAACTGGGTGTTGATAATTTTGTTCAATTTTAACGGCCGTATGGGCTTTTGATGTAGTAGCCCCACCAATTAACAATGGTAGATCGAGATCTAAACGTTGCATCTCTTTTGCCACGTAAACCATTTCATCTAACGATGGCGTAATCAAACCAGATAAACCAATCATGTCGACATTTTCTTCTTTAGCTACCTGCAAAATTTTTGCGCAAGGTACCATCACACCAAGATCAATAATTTCAAAGTTATTACACTGTAAAACTACGCCCACAATGTTTTTTCCGATGTCGTGTACATCACCTTTTACGGTTGCTAGCAAAATTTTTCCGTTACTACTGCCTTGATCTTTGTCTTTCTCAATATACGGATTTAAATAAGCAACCGCCTTTTTCATAACACGAGCTGATTTCACCACTTGGGGTAAAAACATTTTTCCTTCACCAAACAAATCCCCTACTACGTTCATGCCGTCCATTAACGGACCTTCAATCACATGTAATGGTTTGTCTGCTTCTAACCTTGCAGCTTCAGTGTCTTCTTCAATAAAATCCATGATGCCACGCACAAGCGCATGCTCTAAGCGTTTATTAACGGATAACTCTCGCCATTCCAAGTTATCCTTAACCACAGCTTTACCATCACCTTGGTATTTAGGAGCTAATTCTAATAACTTATCTGTCGCTTCTGGATGACGATTTAATATTACGTCTTCTACCGCTTCTTTTAATTCACTTGGGATTTGGTCGTATACTTCTAGTTGCCCGGCATTTACGATCCCCATATCCATACCGGCTTTAATAGCATGAAATAAGAAAACAGAATGCATCGCTTCTCGAACTGGATTATTTCCACGAAAAGAAAAAGACACATTCGATAAACCACCAGACACATGACAATGAGGTAAATTCTGTCTTATCCTGCGCGTAGCATTGATAAAATCAAGGGCATAGTTATTGTGTTCTTCAATGCCTGTTGCCACTGCAAAAATATTTGGGTCAAAGATAATATCTTGTGGAGGAAATCCAATTTTTTCAGTTAGTAGTTTGTAACTGCGCTGACATATTTCGAACTTTCGCTCTTCGGTATCAGCCTGGCCTACTTCATCAAAGGCCATAACAACCGTAGCCGCGCCATATCGCTTTAACAATTTAGCTTGGTGTAGAAAGTTCTCTTCACCTTCTTTCAAGCTGATAGAGTTAACAATAGCCTTGCCCTGCACACACTTTAAGCCGGCTTCAATAACGGTCCATTTAGAGGAATCAATCATGATAGGCACACGAGAAATATCCGGCTCTGACGCGATGAGATTTAAAAACCGGGTCATCGCAGCTTCTGAATCCAACATGGCTTCATCCATGTTGATATCAATGATTTGAGCGCCGTTTTCAACTTGTTGACGTGCTACATCTAATGCCTTTTCGTAGTTATCTTCTAAGATCAAACGTTTAAACATGGCAGAGCCAGTTACATTAGTTCTTTCGCCAACATTAATAAAATTAGCCGAGGCTTGAAATTGTTGAGTCATCAAAACGCCTTAAAGTACAAAAGGTTCTAAACCAGACAGACGCATTTTTACATCTCGCTGTGGTATTTTTCTTGGAGCATAATCTTTAACCGCATCAGCAATAGCCGCAATGTGTTGAGGTGTACTACCGCAACACCCTCCGACTATATTTAATAACCCTGAGGCGGCCCACTCTTTAATATGAGAAGCCATTTCTTCAGCTTCCATATCATATTCTCCAAACTCGTTAGGCAAACCAGCATTGGGATGAGCTGATACAAAACACTCAGAGACTTTTGAAATTTCATCGACATACTGTCGAAGCAAGTCTGGCCCTAACGCACAATTCAAACCAAACGAATAAGGCTCTATATGGTTCATTGAGTAATAAAAAGCTTCAGCGGTTTGACCAGACAAAGTACGCCCTGACGCATCAGTGATGGTACCTGAAATCATTACAGGTAAAGAAATATTTAATTCATCAAAAACGGTTTGAATAGCAAAAACAGAGGCTTTAGCATTTAACGTATCAAATATGGTTTCTACCATGATCAAATCCACACCACCTTCGATTAAACCGTGTGTTGCTTCAACATAAGCTTCGACTAATTCATCAAAAGTAACATTACGGTAACCCGGATCGTTAACATCTGGAGAGATTGAAGCCGTTCGACTTGTTGGGCCAAGCACTCCAGCAACAAATCTTGGTTTTTCTGGGGTTAACTCTGTGAACTTATTCGCCGCTTTTTTCGCTAATTTAGCAGCTTCTAGATTAATCTCTTTAGCCAAACCTTGCATATTATAATCGGCCATAGAAATGCTAGTCGCATTAAATGTATTGGTTTCTATAATATCTGTGCCGGCTTCAAAATAAGCACAATGAATATCGAAAATAATATTTGGCTGCGTCAGCACCAATAAATCATTATTACCTTTTACATCTGAAGCCCAATCAGCAAAGCGTTCACCTCGATAGTCTTTTTCTTCCAATTTATAATCTTGGATCATAGTTCCCATAGCACCATCGAGTAACAGGATCCGTTGCTCGGCCGCTTTGTATAATGCTTGTTCTGACGTTAACTGACTCAATTTCAATTCTCTTTTAATTTTGTACTTATCTTAAATTCAACTTTCATTATTCAGAAAGTTGAGTTAAATCGTATGGTGTCGTTTGATACACATAATAATTTAACCAATTAGTAAATAATAAACTCCCGTGTGCCCGCCAACTAACAATTGGTTCTTGGGTTGGATCATCCTGTTCAAAATAATTGACTGGTAACCTAGGTTGCCCACCG
The DNA here is from genome assembly GCF_051252315.1 of Paraglaciecola sp. Classification (GTDB taxonomy): domain Bacteria; phylum Pseudomonadota; class Gammaproteobacteria; order Enterobacterales; family Alteromonadaceae; genus Paraglaciecola. Next base: position 67,838 of record NZ_JBPOFP010000001.1, read on the forward strand.
GATAAAACATCTCTCTGATATTCTTGTTTTAAGCTATCCGGGTCATACTCTGGATGCCCGGTGACAAATACTAATCGTTTGTCTTGTGATGCAACGATATATGCACCACCTTCTTTGGAGCTTGCCAATACATTAAGTTCATCAACCGAATTGTAATCATTTAGACTAATTTCGCCGTAACGTGACTGAGGCGCATAAAATGCGGGGTCAAAACCTCGCAACAATTCATCATGTTCGTTCTGCACAAAATGTTGATATATCCCACTTAGTTTCTGGTCTCTTAATGCTCGCATTTTTCCGTAAAAGTGATAAATGGCAGCATGGGCGGCCCAACAGGAGAACAGGGTCGATTGAACGTTCTTTCTAGTCCAATCCAATATGACCTGCATTTTATCCCAATACTTAACATCTTCATAAGCTAAATGAGCAAGTGGCGCTCCCGTTACTATTAACCCGTCGTATTGTTTATGGGCAATATTGTCAAACTCGACGTAAAAATTGTCCATGTGAGCTTTAGGCGTATTTTTGGGCGCCTGATTATCAATACGGATTAAGTCAATGTTTACCTGTAAAGAAGTATTAGATAATAGTCTTAAGAACTGTAATTCAGTTTCCATTTTATTAGGCATTAAATTCAGTATTCCCACTTCCATGGGTCTAATGTCTTGAGTAGCCGCACGGCAAGTATCCATCACAAAGATATTTTCTTTGTGTAATTCACTTTGTGCAGGTAAATCACTTGGGATTCGAATAGGCATTATGACTCCAAGACTGAATATAATGGTGCAAATTTCGCTTAATACGTGGAAAAAGTCAACATCTTTACGTCTAGACGTCTAAATGAAAAAGAATAATCACTTTGAAATGGGTATAGTGCAGTAATCAACCTTATTCAAATAATTGAAAAAGATATCGTCACAGGCGTTAGTAAAAGGTAATTTTCTAAGTAACCAGACGAACTAGGGAAAAGTGAGCACCAGGCTTGGTGTGAAGACTCAACTAATTATTAAGAATGGTAGTAAGCTAATTGGGTTTATTATGTAAATTAAACAACAACTCAGCTTCGGCTAAAGGCATTTCACATTCCCGCATCACGTCAGCAACACTGGCACCTTGCGTAATCAATTTTACACCTTTGCTATAAAACCGACTTTGGGGATCTTGTTCTACCACTTCTTGTTGAGATATTTTAACTTCTTCAACTTGCGCTTCAAGTTGTTTTAAACGACGGACCATGGCATGAGTTGCACTGCGAACTTCTTCTAATTCATTCACAAAGCCGGATACTTTGTGACTAAGCATTGAGACATTCTCATCTTGTGAATTTAACTTTTTCTGTATCAGTTTGTTAGTAGACAGTATTTTAATTAAAAAAAATGCACTTAACAGGCAAAAACCTAACGCTACAATACTGATAATCAATGTTAGGTCCATAAACTACTCATTTTCACTAATATCAAAGATATAAAACAGGCACTATAAATCCAGTACCCCATTACCTAAATTATATATTAGTGATTTCACTCCATTCGTCGTCACTGAGCAATTTATTTAAATCCACTAGGATCAGCAATTGTCCATCTCTATTACTCACACCTTGAATAAATTTGGCACTTTCTTCAGTTCCAACGTTAGGAGCACTATCAATCTCAGAAGAGCGCAGATAAACCACCTCAGCAACACTATCCACTAATATTCCAACAACTTGATCATCAGATTCAATAATAACAACTCGTGTGCTATCTGAAATATCAGATGAAGGTAAACCAAATCGTGAACGAGTATCGATTACCGTGACTACGTTACCACGCAGGTTAATAATACCTAATACATAGTCTGGTGCACCCGGTACTGGTGCAATTTCTGAATAGCGAAGAACCTCTTGTACTTGCATAACATTAATGCCGTAAGTTTCTTCGCCCAGCTTATAGGTAACCCATTGAAGGACTTCGTCACCATTTGCTGCTACTGTATTGTTTGAATTTCTTTCGTCACTCATTCGAATTGCTCCGGCCTATAATAGACTAATCATAACTGCTTAAACCTTGGTTTAACATACTAATTAACTGCGGTACGTTTACCAAAGCACACATTTTTTTCTTCACCATACCTGATAACCAAGGACGACTCGTTTTTACATTTCGCCACTTTACTTCTTCAGGTAACAAGGTTTCTGTTGTTACTAGGCTTTCACACCCTAGTCCCCAACCGCTTTCACCTAATACTATAAGATATTGATATTTTGTTGATTCTGCCAGCTTTTCAGCAGATTTTTCTGGCATTATCCATTTTGCAGTGTCAATAACACTAAACTTTTCATCTCTATGTAGCAAAACGCCCTTAAACCAATCTGGTTTGCCGAATAAAGGGTTTACACTGTCTATTTCGTGTATCCCTCCAAGTTCGGTCAAAGGAACGGCCAAGGTCATACCCGCAACTTCAAATAACAATACTTGGAATTCACCCTCTGGAATTGTTGGGGTAATAATTTCCGTTTTACTTTCAGCAGCTGTTAGCTCTTCTTCGACCTTTGATTCAATAACTTTAGCAATTATTGGTTGAACTTCAACAACTTGCTTTATTGGTTCTTCCACAATCGGCTTAATTGGGGCTTGATAAGGTTCACTTCTAGGAGCTGGAACTGTGTTTAATAGTTGTTCCACAGATTGCCTATGTAAATCTTCTGTAATGGGCTCCTCAGTCAATAGTGCTGACATGTAGTCTTCCATGACATTCTCATTAGCAAAGGGATTACTAGACATTGTTTGGTCCTAATTTTTTAAGATAATCTAACAATTTTATGTATGCGTAAACCCCTCTGGACTTAGGACAAAACAAAGATGGAGGGCTTTGAGCCTGGCTCGCATCTCTAAATTTTGTATCAATGGGAATAACCCCGCTCCATACATTTTCTTTATAGGTTGTTTCTAATTTTTGTAAGGCATCAGTTGCCGCTTTAACACGTCTATCGTACATAGTAGGCACTATGCTAAATTCAAATACTTTAGCCAATGACTTTTGCATGATTTCCATCGAGTGCATTATTCTATCTAGCCCTTTCAAAGCTAAAAACTCTGTTTGTACTGGAATAATGACTCGCTCACTAGCTGCTAACGCATTTATCATTAATACCCCCAAAACAGGCGGGCAATCAACAATAGCATAATCAAATTCATCAGATATTTTATCAAGTGCTTTTCTTAAAATAAGCCCCATTCCATTTTTAGTGCCTAGTTTTCTATCAAGTGTAGCTAATGCCATGGTGGCAGGAAGAATAAATAATGAGTCCAATTTAGTAGGACACAAACAATCCATAACTAAATCTTTATTAAAGTCTCGTCCACCCATAAAAACATCGTATAAGCTAGAAGAAAGCTGCTCTGAATCAATACCAAAGTAATAACTCATCGATGCTTGAGGATCTGTATCAACTAAGATCACTTTATGCCCTGCCTGAGCCAGCAAGCCACCTAAAGTAACCGTTGTGGTAGTCTTACCCACACCTCCTTTATGATTTGCTACAGTCCAAACGACCAAAAGCGGGATCCTTTATAGTTGATATTACAAACGATTAAAGTAACAAAACTCTTCAAAAAAGCAGTGTAAAAAACCTGAAAGTTTTTTCTTTAACTACTTAATCTCTTTTTGATATTCTCTGTCATAGCAGCAATATTGAAACTTTTTTCAGAAATATTGGCAACCGTAACAGCCTGAGGCATTCCATAAACAACACAACTGTCTTTGTCTTGCGCCCAAATAGTGGCACCTTTATCCTTCAACAAACGACAGCCCTCTTTACCATCAGCTCCCATACCCGTCAAAATGACAGCTAAGACATCACCTGAATAAACTTTAGATAATGATTCAAATGTTATATCAACACTCGGCTTATATGCTGCCTTAGGATACAGACTAGGCTCGGAAACAGTTACCTTGGCCGAATTTTTAGTACCTGAAACCGTTAGGTGCTTTCCTCCAGGCGCTAAGTAACAAACACCATTTTGTAACCGGTCTCCATTTTTTGCTTCTTTCACGGTCACCTGACATAAATCATTCAGTCTATTAGCAAAGGCTTCAGTAAATGTTCCAGGCATATGTTGCACAATTACCACTGGCACTGGTAAAGACGTAGGCAATCCCATTAAAATTTGTTGCAAGACTACTGGCCCACCAGTAGAGGCGCCAATTGCCAAACATGCGTAATTTGGAATAGAGCTATTGGTTTTATCAGTGTTTAACGAACCGGTGTATTTAGAACCCAACATTTGATCGGGCAATCGAGTTCTAACTTGACCTTTATTTTTTATCGGCGAGGACTCTCTTCCCCTACCAAGACGATTACTTGTTCGAGCAAGAGACTTCACTTTACTCTGAAGTAAAGAAACAGCTTCAGCTCTATTGAGTGCAATGTCTTCAAAATTCTTAGTAATAAAGTCAACAGCACCTGCATCAAGAGCATCTAACGTAGCTTGAGCTCCTTCTCGCGTCACTGAAGAAAACATGATGATTGGAGTGGGTGTTTGTTTCATCACACCTTTAACCGCTTCGATACCATCCATTAATGGCATTTCTACGTCCATGGTTATGGCATCGGGTTTTAACGTAGCAGCCATTGACACTGCCTCTATGCCATTCTTAGCTTCACCTACAACTTCTAATTCTGAATCCAGCTCTAAAATTTGTTTAATTCGACGCCTAAAAAAAGTTGAATCATCAACTATCAATATCCTGTAAGCCATTTTCAGCTTTTCTACCTTTATTAAAAGCCATTGTGTAACACAACTGGCTTAATACTTAAGCTCTTTTAGCCGCATACCTTTTTAGTAATGCCGGTACATCCAATATTAATGCAATGCCACCGTCACTAGTAATAGTTGCACCAGCCATTCCTGGTGTACCTTGTAACAAATCGTCTAAAGGTTTAATTACAACTTCTTCTTGACCAATTAAAGCATCAACAACAAAGCCCAACTGCTGTGTACCTATTTGAACAACAACAACATGTCCTTTGGATTTATCAATTTCATCGGCTCCTGGATTACGAACTAGCCACTCTCTCAGATAGAATAATGGAATTGCCTTTGAACGAACAATCATTGTTAACTGACCATCAACTGTATTCGTTTTACTCACATCCATATTAATAATTTCATTAACCGAACCTAATGGTAACGCAAATGTTTGCTCACCGATTACGATCATTAATGTAGGTAAAATGGCTAATGTAAGAGGAACTTTAATCTCAAGTGTTGTCCCCACTCCCATCTTGGAGTCAATACTAACAGTACCATTGAGTTGGTTGATTTTGGTTTTCACCACATCCATACCAACACCACGGCCTGACACCTCTGAAATCTCTGTTTTAGTAGAAAATCCCGGAGCAAAAATCAAATTAAAAGCTTCGACGTCAGTCATTCTAGCTGCAGCATCTGCATCTAATACACCTCTAGAAATCGCGATTTCCTTCAGCTTGTCTGGATCCATTCCTTTACCATCATCGACAATACTCAGTAGTATGTGATCACCTTCTTGAGATGCAGATAACTTAACGGTTCCCATAGTTGGTTTACCGGCTGCTTTCCTTTCATCTGGCATTTCAACGCCATGATCTACTGAATTTCGAACCAAATGCACTAATGGATCAGCTAATGCTTCCACTAAGTTTTTATCTAAATCGGTTTCCTCACCTTCAAGTTCAAGGGTGATCTCTTTTTTCAAAGTCCGAGCTAAATCTCTTACAACTCTAGGGAATCGTCCAAATACCTTTTTAATAGGCTGCATGCGCGTTTTCATTACAGCGCCCTGTAAATCACCAGTCACAACATCTAGGTTTGCAATAGCCTTAGACATGCTTTCGTCATTTACATTAATCCCTAAACTCAACAAACGATTTCGGACCAACACCAACTCACCAACCATATTCATGATTTGATCTAAGCGTTTAGTATCAACCCTAACAGTGGTTTCACCTTGAGGTGGAGCCGCAGGTTTCTTATCTTCTTTTTTAGCAGGTGCAGCAGGCTTAGCTGGAGCTTTCGCCACCGGTTTTGCTGCTTTTTCAGGTTCTTTTTTAGGCGTCGCTGCTGGCGCAGGTGAAGATTCTTTAACTGGCTCTTTGGGTTTTTCAGCTTTCTCAGCCGGGCTTTTCCCTTTACCATGTAATTCGTCTAACAGAGCTTCAAATTCGTCGTCACTGATATCATCACCTGAAGACGATGCTTGTGGCGCTTCATCAGCTTTGGCCTCAGGCGCGTCATCTTTAGCTTTAAATTGTCCTTTACCATGCAATTCATCTAATAAAGCTTCAAATTCATCATCGCTAATGTCACCATCTGAATCAGCGGCGACTTTCGGAGCTTCTTCTTTTGATGCAGGAGTACCACCACTGCCATGTAATTCATCTAATAAAGCTTCGAACTCATCTTCACTAAAGTCATCACCTGCTTCAGGTGTTTTCTCAGGTTCTGCTTCAGCAACGGGTTCTGGCTCTGATTCGGTAACCTCTTCGGCCTGGATAGGCGCTTCGTCAGCTGTTTCTGGGGCACTTAATCGAGTAAGCGTATCAAGAAGAGGCTGCTCTGCTGCAACTAATGGCTCACCCGCTTTGACTGCATCAAACATGACCACAACTTCATCAGTGGCTTGTAAGATAACATCCATTAGTTCTGGCGTTAGCGTTCGTTGCCCATTACGCATGACGTCAAATACATTTTCGGCACCATGACAAATATCAACTAATTCAGTCAGAGATAGAAATCCGGCACCACCTTTAACAGTGTGATAGCCCCTAAAGATGGCATTAAGTAAATCGGCATCTTCTGGATTATTTTCTAAATCGACGAGCTGTTCTTGTAGTTGCTCTAAAATTTCACCAGCTTCAACTAAAAAGTCCTGAAGTATTTCCTCGTCAACATCAAAAGACATATTTTATGTACCCCTAAAATCCTAGACTCGAAAGCAAATCATCTACGTCATCTTGGTCAGACGCAACGTCTTCTCTACTGTCAGCATCCATTATTGGGCCTTCAGCCTTTATCATATCGGCTTGGTTATCAGATTTATTAGACTTTTCACTTGTCTCTTCTGATTCTTTAACTTCAACGCCGCCGAACATTGTTAACATATAGACTAAATTATCTTCAACTTCCTTAACTAACTCAATAACTCGCCTAATAACTTGACCTGTAATATCTTGATACCCTTGAGCCAACAGAACTTCTGTTAATAAACCACTTAGCTTCTCAGAGTCCTCGGCACCTTCTTTAAAAAAGACATCAATACTATTAACTAGCTTGTTAAACTCACCCAACTCCAACTGTCTTGCCATCAGCTTATCCCATCCGGGTATAAGTTCAACAATTCCCTTTTGAAGTTTTTCAGCAATTGGCATACAAGAATCAACCAAATCCATGGTTTTATTCGCTGCTTCTTCTGTCGTTTCTATGACATAAGTTAATCTAGTTTGAGCATCAGGGATATCTTCGTTTGTCATATTGACAATGCGAGGATCCAATTGAAAATTATTCAATGAATCATGTAATTGCCGAGTGAGTTTGCCAACTTCAGAAAATAATTCTGCCGAATTATTAACTTGAACTTCTTCAAGCAGTTCTTGGGCTGCTTGATTATCACCCGCTTCAATTAAGGATACTAACTTTTTAGCGTCATCTAGAGAGATTGGCGCAATATCTTTGGTAGTCATACAGTCCTTCCTTTCAATCAGGGCAGCCTGAATTAACCAATACGATCAAATATCTTAGCCAATTTCTCTTTCAATGTCGCAGCAGTAAAAGGTTTAATAACGTAACCATTTACCCCAGCTTGTGCCGCTGCAACTATTTGTTCTTTTTTAGCTTCAGCTGTCACCATTAAAACAGGTATATGTTTTAAATTAGCGTCTGCGCGGATTGCTCTAAGCAAATCAATTCCTTGCATTCCCGGCATATTCCAATCCGTGACCACAAAATCAAAGTCCCCCTGTTGCAACATAGGGAGTGCAGTACTGCCATCATCTGCTTCTTGTATATTGGTAAAACCAAGATCTTTAAGTAAGTTCTTAATAATTCTTCGCATAGTTGAAAAATCATCAACAACAAGAATTTTCATATTCTTATCCAAAACCACCTCCAGTGAGGATCCAACCTCATTTAAACACTAATTAATTTTATTTTTCGTTTGACTGCCAAGACTGCATGCGAGATTTTAACTTCAACATGGCTTGACTGTGTATTTGACTTACTCTGGATTCACTAACATCCAATACTTCACCAATTTCTCTCAAATTCAATTCTTCATCATAGTAGAGTGACAAAACAATTGCCTCTCTCTCTGGCAAAGTCGTAATTGTATGGGCCAGAGCTTTCTGAAATGAACCTTGTAATAAATCTTCGAAGGGAGAGTTAGATCCCTTACTACTTTCTGTCGAAATAACATCTTCAGTTACCCCCAGATCTTCAATACCTACTATTTTCCCGGCATTGACTTCATTTAACATCTGGTGATAAGCATCTATGCTAACTTCTAATTTCTCGGCAATATCTACGTCTCGGGCATCACGTCCAGTTTCACGCTCAACCTGATTAATTGCAGCAGTAATAGCTCTGCCATTTTTATGCACTGAACGTGGTGTCCAGTCGCCTTTACGAATTTCATCAAGCATGGAACCACGAATTCGGATCCCAGCAAATGTCTCAAAGCTAGCACCTTTGCTGCCATCAAAGTTTCTCGATGCTTCTAACAAACCAATCATGCCAGCTTGAATTAGGTCATCAACAATAACACTGGCTGGTAACCTTGCAATTAAATGATGAGCAATTCTTTTAACTAAAGGTGCATGCCTTTCTACCAAGTCATTTTTATCGGCAAGTTGTTGATAAGCGGCAGCTTTATTATTCACCTGTTATCGCCCACCGCTTTTTTAGCAACTAATTGTTCTAAAAAGAATTCTAAATGCCCACCTGGCTGGTTTGGAATTGGCCACTCTACAGCTTTTTTAGCAAGACGACGTATTGCCATCGCTGCTGGAGAGGTTGGGTAGGCATCGACTATGGCTTTTTGTTTCCTAACCGACTTACGTACATTTTCGTCAAAAGGTATTACAGCAACTAATTCTAACGCAACATCTAAAAAACGATTGGTGACTTTAGTTAACTTAGAAAAAAGCTCATCGCCCTCTCTCATGCTTCTAACCATATTGGCTACAATTTTAAACCGAAAGATACCGTGATCTTTATTTAGAATTTTTATTAACGCATATGCATCTGTTAAGGATGTAGGTTCATCACAAACAACCATCAAAATATCTTGTGATGCTTTGGAAAAACTCAATACCATATCGGAAATTCCCGCAGCGGTATCGACAATCAACACGTCAATTTGTGACTGTAATTCACTAAAAGCACGAATTAACCCCGCATGTTCTGTAGGCGTTAACTCTGTCATTGACTGTGTTCCTGACGTAGCAGGTGCTATTTTAATCCCGTATGGTCCTTCGACCAAAACCTCATCTAATGTACATTCTCCAGACAAAACATGAGATAGGTTTTTTTCTACCCTTAATCCAAGTAATACATCGACATTGGCTAACCCTAGATCTGCATCTAAGACCATGACACGTTTTCCCTGCTGAGCAAGGGAAATAGCCGTGTTTAAAGTGACGTTAGTTTTACCTACTCCACCTTTACCGCCGGTTACGGCTATTACTTTTATAAGTCTAGATTGATTCATTCTTCTTAAGCTACTCGCCTGGTCCTCAATCATACTGCCACTGCTGCATTTTTAATATTATTTGTGTCAGTATGAATTAATCCGAATTTTTTATAAAGCCTTGCAGCACTAGTAATTAAAAATTTAGTATCTGCTGCTTGTATATCTTCTGGTACTTTCTGTCCGTTAGTCAAATAACAAACCTGTAATTGATTCTCAATTGCGACACTAATCGCTTCCCCTAGACTGTAACACTCATCTAATTTGGTCAATATACACCCTTGCAAAGAAATCTGTCGATACTCTTTAACTGTTTGTTGCATTACACGATACTGGCAATTGGCTTGCATCACCAAATATTTTCTAATGTTAACACAAGATTTTTGTTTAATAGTATCTAACTGTTTGATTAGTCTAGCATCTTTTTGACCAAAACCAGCAGTATCTATTAATACTAATCGTTTATTTCTAAATTGGTAAAGTAAATCAGACAAATCATTCGCATTTTGTGCTTTTTTTACACTACAACCAATGATTTTCCCATAAGTTGCAATTTGTTCGAAAGCTCCAATTCGATAATTATCAATAGTCACTACGGCAACTTGATCTGGACCATATTTTTGCGCTGCTTGAGCCGCTAGCTTGGCCACAGTTGTTGTTTTACCGGTTCCAGTTGGACCCATTAAAGCAACGACACCAGGTTGAGATAAGATATCATCTTGCTTTGTTTGTAATCTATTAGCCAATAGTTTTAGTAAAAATAACCAAGCTTGACGTTCGTCAGCAGACTCAGGGGCATACGCAACCACTTCTTCAGCCAATGAATTTGAAATGCCCATCTGTAATAATTTTTGAACTAAATAACTATGTAGTGGATGTTTCCTATTATTTTCTTGTTCAAGAAGCCCTGATACTTGGAATTGTAGAATGTTTCGCAATGAAGATAGTTCTTGGCGCATTTCTTTCAATGCGCTCTGATCGGCAGTATTTTGACGAACCGGTTCCGGCTTCCTCACTGTAGCTGGAGAATTAGATTGCTCAACTTGAATTTGAGTAGTACTTTCGTTTAACGCAGACTTAGCTTGTTTTTCTAACAGAGCTTTTAAACTGTCGGGACCTGTATCGCCAATAATTTCACTTAAAGTGGGAGTTTTGGAGGGTTGGCTCCCCACACTTTTTGCTTGTTTTTTGGGTAATTCTTGAGTACTGGATTCGGGCTCTTTGTCATAAGCCGCAATAATCTCAATACCATCGGCATGTTTTTTATTCGACATAATGACCGCATCACCGCCTAACTCATCTTTCACTTGTTTAAGCACATCACGCATATCTTTGCCATAAAAGCGTCTAATTTTCACATGTCCCCCTTGTGTACCTGTTGTGTGTCATATTATTGACCCACGGCACTGACTATTTTAATTTGTTTATCATCAGGAATTTCCTGATATGACAATACATGTAATCCACTCACGGCATGTTTTAAGAACTTCGACAATACAGGTCGCAACATGCCCGAGGTTAATAACACAGCTGGTTCTCCAGCTAATTCTTGTTGTTGACTAGCTTCATTTAACGAACCTTGTAAACGCTCAGCTAAACCAGGCTCTATTCCAGCACCGTCAGCCCCACCAGCTTGAAGAGACTGGTGCAACATTTGTTCCAATTCTGGAGCCAAAGTTATGACCGGGATTTCGGCTTCGCCAGCGTTAATTTCCTGCACGATTAAACGCTTAAGGGAGATTCGAACAGCTGATACTAAAACGTCAGGATCCTGACTTTTCGGCCCAAATTCACATAAAGTTTGCACTATGCTACGCATGTCACGAATAGGCACACCTTCATATAATAATGTCTGTAATACTTTCACCACTGTGCTTAGTGGCAATACGTCAGGTACTAAACCTTCTACCAATTTGGGACTTTGTTTAGCCAATAAATCTAATAACTGTTGAACTTCTTCATGTCCTAATAATTGATAAGCATTATTAGTCAATAATTGGCTAAGGTGGGTAGCAACCACAGTTGCCGCATCTACGACTGTATACCCTAACGTTTGGGCATGTTCTCTTTGATTTCCTTTGATCCATACAGCTTCTAAACCAAACGCGGGATCAGTAGTAGCTTTACCTTCAAGCTTACCAAACACCTGTCCGGGGTTAATGGCTAACTCATCATCATGGCTCAGTTCAGACTCGCCAACAGTGACCCCCATCATAGCTATGGTGTAATTATTCGGGCTTAGATCAAGGTTGTCTCGAATATGTACAGGAGGGATCAAAAAACCTAATTCTTGAGAAAGTTTCTTACGTACACCTTTGATGCGCGTTAATAGTTCACCACCTTGTGCTTTATCAACCAAAGGGATTAACCTGTAACCAACTTCTAGGCCAATAGTGTCAACATGTTGCACATCATCCCAACCTAGTTCTTTTATCTCTTGAGGTTGCTGGCTTTGCTCAGGTAGGTTTGCTAATTCTTCAGGTTCATTAGCCTTCTTTTCTGCAGCCCAGTGGCTGTAATAAGCGAAACCTGCTACAACCGCACTAAATCCTAAAAATGCCACATGGGGCATACCAGGTACAATACCCATTACAAATAAAATGCCAGCGGTAATATACAGAGCTTGCTGATTTCCCAACTGCTTAGTTAATTCTTGCCCCATCTCCTGTGAGTCATTTTCACGTGTGACAATTATTGCTGTGGCAACAGATAATAAAAGAGAAGGTATTTGCGCAACTAAGCCGTCACCAATAGTTAACAAAGTATAAATTTCAATGGCGTCGGAAAATGCCAAGTCATGCTGGATCATGCCAATAAACAGTCCACCCACTATGTTTATTAACATAATGAATAGACCCGCAACGGCATCACCTTTTACAAATTTAGATGCACCGTCCATTGAGCCATAAAAATCAGCTTCAGAGGTTATTTCAAGACGACGTTTACGGGCCTCATCTGAATCAATAAACCCTGCATTTAAATCCGCATCGATTGCCATTTGTTTACCGGGCATAGCATCCAATGTAAAGCGAGCACTCACTTCAGATATACGTCCAGCACCCGCTGTCACCACTTTAAAGTTAATAATGAGTAGTATGGCAAATACCACTATACCTACGGCATAGTTGCCGCCGATAACCACTGCACCAAAAGCTTCGATAACCTTACCGGCTGCCGCCCCACCTTCATGGCCTTCTAATAACACTATGCGAGTTGAAGCCACATTTAATGCAAGTCGCAGTACTGTAGCAATCAATAAAACAAGAGGAAAAATACCAAAATCAACTGGCTTTTTGGTAAACACTGAAACCAAAATGACAACAAGCGACAAGGCTATATTGAAACTAAATAATATATCTAACAGAAATGCTGGCATGGGTAAAATAACCATGCCCATAATGGCCAATAGAACAATAGGAGCGCCAAGCCCAGAAGCAGCGTTCTTGAAGTGTTTTTTATCGAACCTATTTAAATAAGAAGTTAATTCCATAAACGAAAAATTGACGCTTTCTGTATTTATTTACGATTAACCTTAGTGATAGCAACTACCAAGCCAATTCGTTGAAAACACTTTAATTAGTGCGTTTCATGCACAGCATTGATTAAACTTTCTTAGGTTATCGTCTTAACTCAGGTGGGATAGGTAAATCTTTTTGTAAGGGATCAGGTTTTTTGCCTTTACCATTTTTATAAGCTTTTAATTGATACACATAAGCCAATACTTGTGCCACAGCCATAAATAATTTTTCGGGAATTTCATGTTCAGCTTCGGTCGAATAATAAATAGCCCTAGCTAACATTGGAGATGCAATGATAGGCACGTCATTACCGTTGGCTATTTTACGAATGTGCATAGCGAGCTCATCAACACCTTTGGCAACTAAAGTGGGAGCTTTAGTACCATTTTGATCGTATTTTAATGCCACTGAATAGTGAGTCGGGTTAGTCACGACAACATCCGCAGTGGGTACTTCTTGCATCATACGGTTTGCAGCGGCTTGATATTGTAATTTACGAATTCGCCCTTTTACTTGCGGATCACCATCCGCATTTTTTCTTTCGTCTTTGACTTCCTGTAAGGACATCTTCATTTCTTTGTTATGTTTATAACTTTGATAAGGCACATCAAAAGCGGCAATTGGAATTAACGCACAACAAAGAATTAAAAAACTCCAAGAGATTAACTCTAACGCATGAAATAAATTAAGTGGATATAGTTCCATATCTAAGTGTAATGCTTCGTCCCTAAATATATTTAGAGCAACATAAGCCATGGCTGCGACGACAAAAAACTTGGCGATAGCTTTAAGTAATTCAACCAAACTATTCATACCAAACATTCGTTTGAATCCAGCGATGGGGCTAATTTTTTGCGCTTTGGGCGCCGCGGCTTGCCAAGTGAAATTATAACCACCCAATGCGATATTACCGTAGATCCCGGCTATGGTTACTATCACCATGTATGCCAACACTGGAAAACTAATCGTTTCAAATGCATACCCCCATGCTTGAAACATATGGGTTAAGTCATAAGTTTCGTCCCGAGATAAAGTGAAAGTACGTTGAGTCACCTCAAATATGGCACTGGCGATTTCTGAGCCCATAAAAATAAAAGAAATGGCACTAAAAACTAGGACCAGCGTAGTAGATAACTCTTTAGAGCGAGCAATTTGGCCTTTTTTTCTGGCATCCGCGGTTTTTTTCGCGGTGGGTTCTTCTGTTTTTTCGTTACTATCAGCCATGTTCAACCCTCCCTAAATTAAATTCACTATCATGGACACACTAGGACAAGTTGACACATCATGGTTTGTGCCCTGTCCCACATCACAGTGAAATGGTGAGTTAAGTTATCTAAGGTTAACCAAATTATCAGTAACCCCATAATTTGTGCGATTGAAAATCCAATACTAAAAATGTTCAATTGTGGAGCCGCTTTGGTCATCACACCAAATGCTAGGTTAACAATAAGCAATGACACAATAGGAGCTAACGACAAAGTTAAAGCCGAAATAAACATCCAACCGGCCCAATGAGCTATATCTCTAAACTGTTCAGGTGCAAACCATGCCTCGCCAATTGGGAAAGCCTCAAAACTCAAAACAATCATACGGATCATGGCTAAATGTCCGTCTAAGGCCCAAAATAATAGGGTAGCTAAGATTAAATAAAACTGTCCTACAGCCGGCACATTGATCCCATTTACCGGGTCAACAATAGATGCAAAACCTAAACCTGTTTGCATGGCAACTACCTGACCAGCCAACACAAAGGTATTCAACACCATATTAGATATAAACCCTAAGGCCACACCTATTATGATTTGTTGGATGACTAATAAAAAAGTACCGACAGAAACCAACTCAACTACTTTAACTGGAGGAATTACCGGGATAATCAATACCGCTAAAAACAATGTTAACAAGGCTCTGGTTGTATTGGGAACACTCTTAGCACTCAGTCCGACCATAGCGGCAAATAAACCTGAAATGCGCATAAATGGCAGTAATAAATCAGCCATATATTGCATGATGGTTTCAATTTCTACAGCCATCATCTAAAGCACCTCAACGATAAAAAACACGGAGTTACCCAACAACCTCAGGAATACGCTCAACCATAGTAAAGGTAAAGTCCATTAGTTTATTAACCAACCAATGCCCTCCCCAACTAAGTGCCAGCAGTGTCACAATTAATCGAGGTAAGAAACTCATGGTTTGTTCGTTAATAGAAGTCGCCGCTTGAAACACCGCAACAATTAAACCGACAAAAAGACTGGGGAGAATAATGGCCGAGACGAGAATTATGACCATTTGTAATGCTTCTTTGAGTATTTCTACAAACGTTTCTGGACTCATAGGTCAGACTCCCATTCCAAAACTGTTAGCTAACGTACCAAATATCAGGTTCCAGCCATCAACCAATACAAATAACATTAATTTAAAGGGTAATGACACAATCATAGGCGAAAGCATCATCATACCCATTGCCATTAATATTGAGGCCACTACTAAATCTAAAATCAAAAATGGAATAAATAACATAAAACCAATTTGAAACGCGGTTTTTAACTCACTGGTAACAAAAGCGGGGATCAACACGTTCATAGGCACATCTTGCGGATCTTGGAACTGGTCTTCCATACCACCAATTTGCACGAAGGTTTCTAAGTCTTTCACCCTAGTCTGCGACAACATAAAAGCCCGCAAAGGTTCTTTACCCAATTCATAAGCTTGAATTGAGGTGATTTCTTCATTCAAATAGGGCTGTAATGCGGTTTCATTTATCTTTTCAAATACGGGAGCCATAATGAACATAGATAAAAATAAACTCACACCAACTAATATTTGGTTTGAAGGTGATTGCTGTAGACCTATAGCCTGACGCAATATAGACAAAACTATTATTATACGTGTGAATGAAGTCATCATCATGATAAAAGCGGGCAATAAACTCAGCGACGTCATGATAGCCACAACTTGTAATGTCATGGTGTAGTCTTTACTACCATCAGCGTTATCGGTCAAAGTTAACGCAGGGATCCCAGGTTCAGCTAACACAGACGTACTAATCAAAGTTAATAAGACAAAAAGTCCCACCTTGATGAACTTATCTTTCATGCTTATCTCCTTGATCTTTGGCGCTAACATCGGTGTTCTTTTGGAGTGCTGGGTTTAGTTTTCCAGCCATGAGAGTGGTTAATTTATCTTTAAATTTATCGTTATTATTTGCAGGAGAAGAATCTAAGTTTTTATCCAGCTTTGCTAAATGATTAATGTTCTGAGCTGTCACACCTAATAAATGTTGCTCGTCTCCCACCTGAATCACTAGAACACGTTCTCGCGTTCCTGCCATTATTGAAGTGACAACTTTAAGTTGAGATGTACCTGAAGAAGTGACATTAAACCGACGCATTACAAACGCCAGCATAAAAACAACCGCAATAACCAGCAATAAAGAAAGGAAAATTGACACTATTGAAGTTGGGTTAGAGAAGCTTTCTGGCTCTGCATGAGCACTAAAAGGGAGTATAAAACATGCAGCCAGAGTGAACCAACCCCATGTTTTATATGAGTTTTGTTTACCTAAGCTTTTTGATTCTTTCCAGTTGACTAATAACATCAGTTAATCGAATACCAAATTTATCGTTGACCACTACTACTTCTCCATGAGCAATCAACGTGCCATTTACCAAAACATCTAATGGCTCACCAGCAACTCGGTCTAATTCAACAACAGAACCTTGGTTTAATTGGAGTAAATTTCGGATGCTAATATTACTTCTGCCGACTTCCATAGAAATAGTGACAGGAATATCTAAAATGGTATCCAATTTACGTTTTTCTTTAGGCGTGATCTCTTGGTCTTCTTCCAATTCATCTAATTCAGCGACTTCTGCACCTAAACCAAATTCGTCAGAACTAGCAGCCTCTTCACCATCTTTGGCTTCTTCATCAGCTTGCTCAGCCATAGCTGCAGCCCAATCATCTAAACCGTCTTCTTCACTCATAATTTTGCTCCATACAGGCTAAAGGTGCTACAAATCATCTTCTAGAGTTTGTAGTTCAGCGTCACTATCAATTCGGCGACCGCCTTTGGTTAACAATTGCAGCTCTGACTTCACTGAAGTCGGCCGCGGGATTTTTTCAGTAATCTTTAAGGCGACATTATCTCTAGAACGTCCCATTTTTGCCCTAAAAGTAGGTAAGTCTTCAATAAGCACTGTTATATGCTCTGGCATTTCAATAGGGATTATATGTCCAGGTTCTAAATCCATAACCTCTTGAAGTGATAATTCTACATCCATCATATGGGTAGATAGCGCCACTTTTACATCCATGATTTCGTCGCGAAGCGCTTTACTCCAACGTAAATCAGTATCTTCTTTATCACTTTGCACACCCGCATCTAATAATTCACGGATGGGTTCTAACATTGAATAAGGCAATGACACGTGGAAATCACCACCACCACCATCTAATTCAATATGAAATGAACTGATAACAACCACTTCTGTTGGGCTGACGATATTTGCCATAGCTGGGTTTACTTCTGAATCTAAGTATTCAAAAGAAACGTCCATCACTGGAGCCCAAGCTTCTTTATAATCTTCAAAAATTAATTTGAGCAACATTTGGATAATACGGCGTTCAGTAGGCGTAAATTCACGACCTTCAATTTTGGCGTGATAACGGCCATCTCCCCCAAAAAAGTTATCAACTAAAATGAATACTAGTCGAGCTTCCATGGTGATAAGCCCTGTGCCTTTTAACGGACGAAAACGAACCATATTTAAACTTGTAGGTACAAATAAAGTATGGATATATTCGCCAAACTTGGTCATTTGAATACCGTTAATCGAAACCTCAGCTGATCGTCGCATCATGTTAAATAGACTGACTCGCATATGACGTGCAAATCGTTCATTTACAATTTCAAGCGTTGGCATTCGCCCACGAACGATTCGATCCTGAGAAGAAAAGTCATACTGCATCGCCGAACCATCAGATTCAACATCGCCTACTTCTTCTTCTTCAACATCATCAACACCATGTAGTAGCGCATCAATTTCGTCTTGGGATAATAAATCGCTCACACTAATTTCTCACTTTCGTTATTAGCATTATATTATTAGTCGTATCATTGCATGACAAAGCCAGTGAATAATACTTCTTCAATCACTTTGTTTCCGGTAATGTCCACCAAAGTTTTTTGCACTTCAGTCAAAGCACTTTCACGAATGGCAATTTTTCCAGCTTCCGTCACTAAATCATCAGCATTAGCCGTACTAAACGTTCTTAATAATGCTCCTTCAATTAAAGGAATATGCATTTTAGCTTCTTCTTCGTTATCCGAACCACGCATCATTAACTGCACTTTAATTTCGACTAAACGGTCACGGGTTGAGCCTGGTACATTAAAAACAAACGGTCTAGGCATGCCAACATACAAAGCACTACCTGTTTTAACCGTTGAAGAAGAAAGAGGCTCTCCCTCAGCACCTGCATCTGGATCAAACTCATCTTCAAGCATTTCTTCTGATGTAACCGGTTCATCAGAGCCCATTAAAAAGAAATAAGCAGCGCCACCGCCAGCAATTAAAACCACAACAGCAATAATGATAATTAGTAGCTTGCCCTTCTTTTTGCCACCTTCTTCCATTTGTAATTCTTCTTCAGCCATGACCTGCTCTCAATTTATTTAGTATATTCTTCATTATCATCTGCAAATGACAATAGGCAAAGCAGTTTGTAAGTAATTAGGCAAAATAATCAATCCCACCTAACGATCCGTTCACCACTCTTTGTTGTATTTCACTATGCTCCGCTGCGTCTACTTCTTCGTTTTCTTCATTTACAGAGTTTGCTTTACCTGCCAATTCACCTTGTTCTTTTTGTTGTTGTGTTCCGGATTCTTGTTTAACAGAAGATTGTCCGAGTTCAATGCCTTTTTCGGCTAACATTTCCCTTAATCTAGGTGTCGCATTATCCATGGCCTCACGAGCATGTTGTGATTGCACCACAAAATTAACTGTCGCCGAATCTCCCGACATCGCGACTTTGACATGAACAGAGCCTAAGTCCGCGGGATCTAGTCGAATTTCAGCCACTAAATTTCTACTATTTGCCATCCAGCGAACTTTTTCGGCTAGCTGCTGTAATCCTTCGGGCTTAGCTATGTTCACCGCTTTCTCAAACTTAGTTTCTAATTGGCTTATTTGTGTTTGTTTAGTTTGTTCGCCTTGAATTTGAGATACATCTCTTAACATTGCGTTATAAGTTTGTGACTGAGCAGGTAATTGCTGTTCAATACTGCGGTTCAAACTCGATGAAAAATCTATTAATTGAGAAATACCGTTTAATACTTGTTCACTGTTATTTGCTATCTTAACGTTAGGGTTAGATTCAATTACTTTGTTCAGGGACTCGCTCACCAATGATTTTAAATCCATCCCTGGTTCACGGCCTTGTGATAATTGAGACTTAAATTCAGACACACCTGATTTCAACGCACCTATAAACTCTTTTATCGGAGATGAAGCGTTACTGACTAGATCTGATAGTTCGGATTTAGCCACATTGTCTAACGTGGCCGTTAGTTTATTTTCTGTGACTTGCTCAGATCCTAACAATTGTTTAGCAATATTAGTCAGCACCGCGTTTTGTTTAGCTTCGGGTAAGTTTGCTATAATTTTTACCACAGAAGGTTTAACCGCAGCATCAGTCACGACTGTGTTTATTTGTTCTGTTATAACGCTGTTTTCACTTGCTGATATTGAGTTTTTAACCTTGTTGTTTGTATGTGGGACTAGATCCTGAGTTTCATCGGATTTCTGATTGTTCAAAAAGTTACTTTGTTCTAATAATAAAGATTCATCAGCAACCAAGTTCTCTTCTGGCGTATTAGATTCACCTACAACTGAGGTCTCTTCTGGTGCATTATTTTTCGCGGCTTCTAAATTCAAAAGAGAGGCTAACAACGCTATATTTTTATCGGATTGTAAAAGCGACTCTGCATCGATAGATTCAACTCGTTGTAAGTCCCCCCCGGTCACGTCGGATTGTTCTTGATTAGTCAGACTATTGATTGCACCTAACACCTGCTTTAACACGTCAGGTTGTTTAATCATCTCTTCAAGGGAAAATTGTATTTTTTCGTCAGAATCTAATTTAGCTTTTGGTTTAGAAGAATCATCATTGGATAACCCTGCTAATAATTTCTTTACAATCTCATCTACCGCACCTTCATATTCACTTGTGTTTTCAACAGAAGCTTTAGCGACTAGGTGGTTTTCTTCAATTTGTTTATTTACAACTGGCTTAACAGAAGCCTCAGCCAAACTCGAAAGTTTTTGTAAGTTACCCACTAAATCGACCCATTCATTCGCATTCGTACTTTGGGTAATAGCCTTGTCAGATGAAGTCTTTTCCTCTAGATAGGTCAAGATTTGAGGCTCTTGTGTACTGATACCAATCGTTTTTTTATTAACAGGTTCCTGGGCTGATTGGTTGTCGATTAACAGAGTTGAATCACTATTTTGTTCATTAACAAATTCAGTAGGCTCTTGAAGTGCAAATTTATCTTCATTTTTTGACTTACTAAATTCTTCGGTTTTTGGCGTACTACTTTCTTCGGCTTTAGCCTTTTTTTCATCTGCAGTTTTACTTTGAGCGGCTGTACTTTGACTAGAAGCATTTTGACTGGGAGCATATTGAGATTGTACTTCCGACTCGGTTTTTTGTGCCTCTTCTTGCTCGGAAGCTTTTTTGGCCGAGCTTACAGTGGGCTTATCCACTTTATCTGCATTATCATGATTATCTTTTTTAGATGGTGTGCTAAGTGCAAATTCTTTGCGTTGTTGGTCCTGCAACATTTGTTCAAAATCTTGGCTTAAGCCAGAATCCAATTGCAGTTCTTGACCAACACTTGTGGCAATAGCGGCAATTTCTGATTTTGTAGTGGCAACTTGTTGCATCATTCTAAACACATCCTTCAAATTAAAGATGACTAGTTAACTTATTAATTTTTATGACTTTTAATCTAAAACATCGAATAAGTAACATCACATTGATATAATTTGAACAAAACTATAATGAGTAATTTTGTTCTATGTGATGAATAGAGCAAAGACTATTCCAACTCTATTAAAATCTATTATTTTAACGACGAATAAACTTTTGAATGGACATTTCATCCAACATCATTTGTTCTTCTTTTTGTTCTAACTTCAGTTTGGCTAACGCTTGTTTTTCTAATAACATTTCCACCGCTTTTCTTTTTTGTTGTTGTTTTAACCATTGTGATTTGCGTTGATCAGCGACCACAACAGCTTGATTTACATTCTGCATTTGCAATTCACAAGCTTTATCTAGCTTTCCGATAAATTGCTGATGCTGACTAAAAGTTTGACTGCCTACACCTTCAGTGGCTTTAACTTGTGCTTGGCGCAAATAATCTAGGCGATAATCTTCTAATCCTGATAACTTCTGTTTGTTTTCCAAAGCATAATGTTGAGCGACTTGGAAATCCTGACTTAACTTTTGTTCTTTCTGGCGTTCCCAATCGGCTACTAGTTGTAATTGTGAATTCGACATAAAATTAACCTGTTCCTAAACCGCCACTCAATGTGGTCATGGATCCTACACTTTGTTCAAAATCTAAAATTTGCTGCATACCTTGTTGTAAAAATGCGTTAATGGCTGGTTCTGCATTGATCGCTAAATCAACTCGAGGGTCAGTACCTTTGGTATAAGCTCCGATGTTTATTAAATCTTTATTTTGCTGATAGTTTGAATACACCTGACGCACACGTCTGGCATTTTGAACATGCTCTTCAGACACCACCATAGGCATAACACGGCTTATCGAAGCTTCGATATCAATCGCAGGATAATGTCCGGAATCAGCTAAGTTTCGAGATAACACTATATGCCCATCTAATATTGCTCTTGCAGCATCAGCAATGGGATCCTGTAAATCATCTCCTTCGGTTAACACAGTGTAAAATGCGGTAATAGAACCTTGATTTTCATTGCCATTACCAGCTCTTTCTACCAAAGCGGGTAATCTTGCAAATACTGACGGTGGGTATCCTTTGGTTGCAGGTGGCTCGCCTACAGCCAAGGCTATTTCACGCTGTGCCATAGCATACCGAGTTAATGAATCGATAAGCAGCAACACATTTAAACCTTGATCTCTAAAATACTCGGCAATGGTGACCGCGGTTTCACAACCTTTTAATCGCATCAGTGGAGAGGTGTCTGCCGGAGACGCGACAACAACAGATTTTTGCCGCTCCTCTTCACCTAAAATATCTTGGATAAACTCTTTTACCTCTCGGCCCCTTTCACCGACTAAGCCAACCACTACAACATCGGCTTTGGTGCCGCGGGTCATCATGCCCATCAACACACTTTTACCCACACCAGAACCTGCAAACAAGCCCATTCTCTGTCCTGTCCCCACTGTAATCATCGAGTTTATGGCGCGAACACCAACGTCCAAAGGCTGCGTAATGGGTTTTCGATTTAATGGATTCATTGGAGGGCGAGTAAGAGGTACTCGTTTTTCTGCTTTAATGGGGCCTAGACCATCTAAGGGTTGTCCATTTCCATCAACAACCCGGCCTAATAACTCCATACCTACTGCCAATCCCTGTTCTCGATTTAAAGGTTGTACTCGAGAGCCTGGCACGATCCCTTTGACGGCTTCAGTGGGCATTAAATAAGTAATGTTTTCAGCAAAACCAACCACCTCTGCTTCGATTTCACCTTCAATGGTTTGCACCAAACATTGGCTGCCCACAGGCATTTGACAGCCCACGGCTTCCAACGTTAAACCAATACCTCGTACAAGCTTTCCGCTGGCAACAATCGGCGATTGTGGGATCTGTTGTTGCAAACTTTTAATCTTGCTCAATAAGGAAGTCGTCATACCTTAATCGTCACTCTGCTCAACGTGACTTAATCCTTGTTCCAACAAAAACTTATCAAGAATATCTTTAACTCGGCGTTCTACACTGACGTCGACTGCATTTGACTGCGTGATAATTTCGCAGCCCCCCGCCGATAACTCAGCAGATTCAATTAGTTGCCATTTATGCTGGGTGATTTCGTCTGCGCTAAAATGATTTTTGATTAACTCAATATCAGAAGGATTAAGGTGTACCTGATAAAATTTTTCTTGAATGGGTAACGCTTTGAGGCCCTCTCTGAGCGCCTGAAATATCAAATCAGAATTGGATTTTACTTCACTACGAATAACTGATTTCGCTAAGCTAACAGCCAGTAACACCAATTCTTGTTCTAACTCTGCATCTACTTTTGCAACTGGGCTTTGTAAACTTTCCAGTAAACTTTGCCATGCTTCTTTATTTTCTTCAGACTGCTGTTCACCGGTAGCAAAACCTTGGGCCGTACCTTCTTCCAATCCTTGAGCAAAACCAGCTTCTTTTCCTTCGGCTAATCCTTCATCATGTCCTTGAGCTCTGCCTTCTTCTTTACCTTCAGCAAAACCTTCAGCATGAGCTGCTGTGCGGATAGCTTCTATCTCTTCAGCAGTAGGGGGAAGTATTTCTTCTTCCTCTTCGGGAGGTTCATACTTCCAATCAGAACGACGATTCATCGCATTCGTTACACTGGGATCAGATTGCTGACTATCCTCACCAACGTAAGGAAATTCCCATGCTTGAATGTCTTCGTCAACTGATTCTGGTTCTTGCTCTTCAGTCATAAATATCACACACCAATATGTCTACTTTTGTTGCAATAATGAATTATAAGAATTCATCACCGCCGCCACCGCCTAGCATAATTTCGCCTGAGTCTGCCAATCGTCTAGCCACCGATAAAATTTCTTTCTGAGCTGTTTCAACTTCACTAATACGAACAGGTCCCATAGCTTCCAAGTCATCAATAAGCATGTCTGCAGCACGTTTCGACATGTTTTTAGTAATTTTATTTTTAAGTTCGTCTTCCGCACCTTTAATGGCTTTAAGCAGTGCATCTTGTTGAACTTCACGCAGAATAGCTTGCATGGCTCGGTCGTCTACATCTGATAAATTATCAAATACAAACATAAGATCCTGAATTTGCTGGCTCATTTCTTCGTCTTGTTCACGAATAGCATCCATTAACTGACCTTCAATATTAGTATCTAGGTAGTTCATGATATCTGCTGCAGATTTCAAGCCGCCCATTTTAGCTGCTTGGGTACCTGCTTGTCCGGCAAACTGTTTCTCCATAATTTCGTTCAATTCTTGAAGTGCTGCAGGCTGTACTTCTTCTAAATTAGCCACTCGCATCATCAAGTCTAGTCGTACTTTTTCAGGGAACTGACTTAAGATTTCAGCTGACTGTTCTGCCTCTAAATAAGACATAACAATAGTTTGGATCTGAGGGTGCTCATTTCGAATGATACTAGCCACCTGTTTAGAATCCATCCATTTCAATGAATCTAAACCTTTGGCGCCAGAACCCATCAAGATTTGGTCGATCAAGTTTGCGGCTTTATCTTCACCAAGAGCAGACGTTAATGCCCGTTTCACAAAGTCTGTACTTTGGAAACCTATGGTGCTGTAGTTCTGTATTTCTTCGATAAAATGTTTATGCACAGCAGTAATCTTTGGCTGTGTCATATCATCTATTTGAGCCATAGCTTGGCCCAACTTCTGAACTTGTTTAGGTTCTAAATGTTTCAGAATTTGGGCAGCATCGTCTTCAGTCAAACTAAGCAACAAGATCGCTGCTTTATCGACCCCTTCTAGTTTTCCGACGTCGTAACTGGACTCTTCAACCTGTTCATCTTCTTCTGCCACAGTTTAATCCTCAATCCTGAAACAAAATGTTAGGCAATAATTAATCATCTAACATCATCCAATTTTTCACTACTTGT
Source organism: Paraglaciecola sp. (assembly GCF_051252315.1). Taxonomy (GTDB): domain Bacteria; phylum Pseudomonadota; class Gammaproteobacteria; order Enterobacterales; family Alteromonadaceae; genus Paraglaciecola. The sequence goes on from NZ_JBPOFP010000001.1 coordinate 92,933, forward strand.
GATGACAACTCTGGTTCATTCGCCACCAACGCTCTCACGGCTTTTAATACGTCTTCGTCTTTATGCAAATCTGGCAACATAAAGGTGCCGTCTGCGGCAAAGCCCACTTGAGAATCATCAAACTCTTCTGCTAATAGGCTAATAGTTTCGTCACCTAGGTCTAACCCTTCGTCAGCATCATCATCATCAACTTTAATTTCATCTGGGTAGATTAACTTGCGAACCATAGGTCTTAGTACAAACATAATCAGTAGTGATACCACAAACACACTGGCACCTATTTTAAGCATAGGTACAAATGTTGGATCTTCCCAGAATGGAATTTCAGCAGCAGAAACATCATCATGGCGACTAAATGGGATACTGACTACTTCTAATGAATCACCGCGGGTTACATCAAAACCGATACCACCTTGTAATAATCTACGAATATCTAACAGTTCAGCCTGTGTTCTGGGAGTGCTAGTGATGGTGCCGTCTTCAGCGATGGTATTAATATGATCTAATGCGACCGAAACACTTAATCGGCGTATCACACCTACTTGTTGTTTTGTATGGCTAACTGTTGTGTCTAATTCATAATTTCTGGTTTCTTCTTTATGATTACGCCCAGGTGTTGTTCTTGATGAATTAGTACCTGAAGCTCTCTCAGGAATAGTTGAGTCTAGAGGAGGTTGATTAGTTAATGCTCCTGGAATACCAGCAATTGTTCCACCATTACTATTATCTTCAACGGTCATCTCACTGCGAATAGCAGGTAAATCAGGATTATACGTTCGTTGAGTCTGTTCAACCGAGGTGAAATCCATTGACACATCTGCTTGCGCTGTATAATTCCCCAGTCCTAGAACCGGAATTAAAATGGAATCTATTTTTTCGATGTATTCATTTTCACGCTTTTTTTCTAGTTCATATTCTTTACGAGAACGAGCAGACTCTGCGCCTTGAGAGCCAGAATTTAGTAATCGACCATTACTGTTAGTAATTGTCACCCGGTCAGGCTCTAACCCTTGAACGGCTGATGCGACAATGTCAATGATTGAGTTAACTTCTTGGGAGGTTATAACTGCGCCACGTCTTGGTGTTACCACAACTGTTGCACTGGCTTTTTTCTCACGACGGGCAAAAACATTTTCTTTTGGTAGAGCTAATAAAACCTTCGCTCTGGATATTGCACTTATTTCTTCTATGGTGCTCGCAACTTGTTTTTCACGAGCGTGCTTTAAACGTTCTTTTTCAACTCGTTGGCTGACCCCAAACCCCATGTCTTGCATGATAATGTCTGCACCACCAGAGTCAGTTTGGGTTAACCCCTGCCTCGCTAACCCTAACTTAATAGATTGATATTTATCAGAAGCAACCCTAATCGTATTACCTTCTAACACATAATCTATTTGCGCTTGGTCAAGATAATCCAAAGTTTCTATTAACTCTTGGGTCTCCATCGTGGCCAAAGGACGATAATCAGGCTCCTGAGCCCAGATCAAAATAAATATTGCAATGGCCGCACATATCACTAGCGCGACAACAAGAGTAATTTGACGTACTAAGTCAGTATTTCCCATCGCATCCATGAAGCCAGACTTTTGCTCCACGGCATTGTCATCGGCATAGACATCTGACCCCATGTCAGAGACGGCTAGTTCGGTACTCGCTGCTTCAGCCACTATTTAGCTCCTAAACCGGCATGTTCATAATTTGTTTATAGGCTTCAAGTACTTTATTTCTCACTTGAATCGTTGCTTCGAAGGCGATACCTGACTTCTCTTTCGCGACCATGACATCCGCTAAGCTCAAACTCTTATCACCCATTTCAAATGCAATGGCTTTATTTTTTGATTCGAGCTGCATGTCGTTAACTGTGTTCAAAGCGTTGCCTAATAGATCAGCAAAATTTTGTGATGAAGGGTTTCCTTGGATGGCATTGCTTTCTCCCAAACCTAACTTGGTTTGAGCTGCCATGCCTTGCATCTCTTGGTAAAGGGCTTGTGCTTTAATATCCATGGGAAACTCCAGTATCAATATCTAAGTGTGATCAATAAAATCAAACTACTAACCAAGTTAATAGCAAACTAGATGCCAAAAAGAACAAACCGAAAAAAAGAAATAAAACACTTTAAATTCAACAAGTTAAAAACATAAACCCAATGTCATTTTATTGACTATGCCTAGAAAACAAGCATAAAAAAGTCGCCAGAAAGGCGACTTAAGAGAAAAGCAGTTATTTAACGGGCTAACTAAGCGGGTAACTCAATACCTACCTCACGCATTTTAGCCAACTTATATCGTAAAGTACGCGGACTGATACCTAATCGTTCTGCCACATCTTTTCTGCGACCTTTACAACTTTGTAACGTATCTAAGATAATCTGATGCTCTTGCTGACGTAATTCAGAGCCCAATTTACTGTTATCTTCTTCAACAGGTAATGACTCTGCAGGTTGCTGATTAGACGATAGGTCCTGCTCAATCATTAGGTCGATTGCATCAATTTGTTGTCCGTCAGACAAAATTAGCGCTCGTTGAATAACATTTTCTAATTCACGCACATTACCCGGCCAATTGTGTTGCAATAACTTGCTTCGACCAGCGGCACTAAGCTTAGGAATAGCATTACCTTGCTTTTGGCAATGGCGCTCAATTAAATGTTCGGCTAAAGGAACAATATCACCCGCCCGTTTATCTAATGGCAACCACGTAAGAGGAAATACATTGAGTCGATAATACAAATCTTCTCTAAATTCACCGTTATCCACTGTTTGTTTAATATTACGGTTGCTCGTTGCAACAACCCGTACGTCTAAAGAAATAGTTTTACGGCTACCTAGTCTTTCTACTTCTTTTTCTTGTAAAACACGTAATAACTTGGCTTGAAGGCTTAAATCCATTTCACTAATTTCATCTAATAAAATGGTACCGCCTTGTGCCTGTTCAAATTTACCTGGGCAAGCTTGTAGTGCTCCTGTGAAGGCGCCTTTGTCATATCCAAACAAGGTTGCTTCAAGCATGTTCTCGGGAATGGCAGCACAGTTAATCGCCACAAATGGCTGTTCACTTCTAGGAGATTGATCGTGAATATATCTGGCTAATACTTCTTTCCCAGAACCACTTGGACCTAACACCATCACTGAAGCTTCGGAACGTGCCACTTTTTTAGATAATTCCAATAATTGGATACTTGAGGGATCATCTACAATGGGGGTTCTAGACTCTACTTTTTGTGCGGGTGCATAACGCCCCACTAAATTCAGTAATACTTCTGGCGCAAATGGTTTAGACAAATAGTCCGTAGCGCCATCTCGCATCGCTTGAACAGCATCATCAATAGTGGCGTAGGCCGTCATCAATAAAATGGGTAAATTAGCATACTTATTTTTGATATTTTTAAGTAACGATAAACCACTCATTCCGCCCATTTGAATATCGCTGACCACTAGATCAATATTGTGCTCAGTTAGTTTTATCAAAGCTTGTTCACCGCTGTCGGCTTCAACCACTTGATAGTCACCTAGCTGCAACGTATCAACTAAGGCTTCTCTTAGCCCTGCATCGTCTTCGACTATTAATATTTTAGCTTGAGTCATGTTATAAGCTCCCAGCCGCGTTGGCTAAATATGGTTGTGACTGTTTTTTCTCTGAAGGCGAATCTAAGTGTTCATTTTGTATAACGGGCAGACAAATTGAAAAACAGGCCCCACCGTCTGACAAGTTTGTGACTTTTACTTTCCCTTGATGAGATTGAGCAACCCCTTTCACCACAGCAAGTCCTAACCCTGTACCGTTACTTTTAGTGGTATAGAATGGTTCAAAGACTTGTTTTTGTGCGGCTTCATTTATACCTGGGCCATTATCTGTGACTGTTAAATTCACCCAATCTGAATTATCTATATCTAAACTAGCAGACAAGGTAATAACAGCATTGGTGGGTTTAATTTCTAAGGCATTATGAATAAGGTTTTGTAGTGCTCCGGCCAAGGCTGTTTTATTGCCCAAAATACATATATCTGGATCCGGTAACACTAAGTTTAATTTTGCATGACACTTTTGGATCATGGCATCTGAGCCTTGCTGAACTTCATTCATCAATGATTGTAATGACACATCAGACACCACTTGCTCTTTACCACTTTTGGCAAATAACAACATGTCGTTAACTTGGCTTTCTAAATCTCTTAATCGAGATAATAACTTGTCGCTAAATTTGTCCCGTGAAGGTTTATTCAAGGTATTGTTTGATAGGTTTGCTGCATACAACATGGCAGCGGATAAAGGAGTCCGAATTTGATGTGCTAGCGAAGCCACCATTTTTCCTAAAGATGATAATTTTTGTAAATGACCGATCCGCTGTTGTAACTGTCTGGTTTCCGTCAAATCAGTTAACACGATAAGTTGTCCAGGCTCTTTTACAAGAGGGGTAATGGATAACTTTACTTTACGCCCGTCAATTAAAGAGACCTCGTGACCATCATCTGCTTGTGGTTTGAAAGAGCGCTGAATTATGGTGCGCCACATTTGCCCTTCTAAAGGTTCACCTAACAAACTTTTTGCAAGCTCATTAGATTGTTTAACTAAACCTTTACCATCCACTACCACTACGCCAGCTGGCATAACCTGCAATAAATGCTCTAAACGATTAGCTTGTGAACGCAAAGCGTCTAATTCATCATTATTAACCTGAGTGGCGGTGCTGTTAACAATATCGACAACCCCATGCGGATTAAGCTCAGTTAATGAATGTGTTTGGATTTCGGCTAACATCTTGTTCGTCCCCATATATTCCTCGTGTCAAAACTTAGACAGAATAATTACAAGGAGACTAAAGCACATCTTATGCCAAATAAATTACCTTATATAATCAATTGGTTACATGATTATTAGGAGAATACACTACGTCAATGAAATGACTATTGATTAAGCTTTGAGTGATATATAAGGAGTAGGAGTGGTGGAGGGAAAACGAATTAAGGTTTACTAATATCGTATTTACGCATTTTTTCGACTAGGGTGGTTCGACGCATGCCTAAAGCATCTGCGGCTCTAGCGACAACCCAATCTTGCTGTTCTAACGCTTGAGTTATCAAGCTAATTTCCAGTTCAGAAATATATTCTTTTAAATTTAACCCTTCTGCAGGTAAATCAGAGACAGTCGGAACCTCAGCTTCTTGACTATCATCATCATATGAACTGTCATCACTATTTCCGAAAAGAGCATTAATGGCTTCGCGCTCTAATAATTCTTCAGGATAATCTGGTTCATACGTTTCGGCTTCAATATGTTTATATTTTTTAGGTAAATCAGCCAAATCAATTAAACGATTTGGATACAAAATCATAAGTCGTTCAACTAGATTAGATAACTCCCTGACATTACCCGCCCAACTGTGCTCCATTAGTGAAGTCAACGCGGTTTCAGTAAACCGAATTTGTGAATTATCAGTTTCAAGACGAGAGACTAATTCTTGTAATAAAAGCGGGATATCTTCTTTTCGTTCCCGCAGTGCAGGGCTTTCGATAGGGAATACGTTTAGACGGTAGTACAGGTCTTCTCTAAATAGACCTTGCTCAATCATGTCTTCTAAGTTTCTGTGAGTCGCAGCAATCACTCTCACATTACATTTAATCGGTTTAGTGCCACCAACTCTTTCGTATGTGCGCTCTTGTAGCACGCGCAGCAGCTTAACTTGCATTTGCAATGGCATATCGCCAATTTCATCTAAAAATAAAGTTCCACCTTCGGCTAACTCAAAACGACCTTTCCTAGAACCGACCGCTCCAGTAAATGCGCCTTTTTCATGGCCAAATAGCTCGCTTTCTAACAACTCACCCGGTATTGCCCCACAATTAACTGGAATAAAAATATTATCATTGCGATTAGATAAAAAATGAACATTCCGGGCGACTACTTCTTTACCAGTACCCGATTCACCAAGTACTAATACATTAGCTTCAGTTGGGCCAACTTGTTCAATTAAATGTCTAACACTCTGAATTTCTTTACTTTTACCTACTAAACTTCTAAATAAACGGGTTTTGTTATTAACACTTGTTTTGGCATTAGGTTGCTGGCGGACATATTCTTGGCAGCGATGTAACATTTGCGTCAAGATAGGATAAGTCACAGGCTCGTCAACCACCCCCACTACATTACCTTTTGGTTCATATCCATCTAAATTACCAATAAATATAAAAGGTTGTTGAGGAAATTTTTCACTAATTTCAGAAGCTAATTCTAGATTTGCCGCATCAATCAAGATGGCCTGTATATCTCGACGCTCTTGTAATGTGGTGATGGCTGAAGAAAATGGGACGTCCATACAAACGTCACCTAGAAAGGCCAGAATAGTACTTAGATTATTGGCCCGCACTTCGTCAGAACTAATAATCAAAACATTGCTCATGCCATCTCCAGTTTTTCGATGTTTTTATAATTAACTGTAATGGTTACGATTTTAACCATTCAAGGCGGGATAGCAATAAAATAATTTAGCCAGAATTGGCTTATTGAGGGTAATCGTATTTTATTTAAGCAAAAAAAAGAGCAGCTTAGCTGCTCTGCTTATTAACTCAAGTTTTCATCTAACCATTTAACAATGACAAAGCTTGTCCAGCTTGCTGATTAGAAATACTTTGCACTGCGATACTGGTATCACCCAAAATATCGTTAGCGGCTTTTTCAGAAGAGGCTTGTGCGTAGTCAGTATCTTGAATACGACTTCTAGCAGCGGCAATATTAACGTCGGCTTGTTGTAAATTACGCGCAGCACTTTCAAATTGGTTTTGAGTAGCCCCTAAATCAGCCCGCGCACTTCCTACAAATTCAACAGCACTATCCGCAGCAACTAACGCATCTTCTGCGCCTTGAGCAGTACTTAAATCCACATTTAAAATATCGTTTAATCCGGCAGCCACATCTTGCGTTTGAACACCAATTTTCTGCCCTGCGTTCGCCCCAACCTGAAAATCAATATTTCCATCAGAACTTAATAATGATTTTCCGCCAAACTCAGTTTGTTCTATGGTTTGTGAAATATTCTCTTGTAATTGACTCACTTCAGCTTGAATAGCACTACGATCAGAATCACTTAAAATACCATTACCAGCTTGAACCGACAATTCACGAATACGATTGACGTCTTCATTGATACCAGACAAACCACCTTCAGCGACTTGAGCTAAAGACACACCATCATAAGCATTTGAAACAGCTTGACGTGTGCCTTCAACTTGTGACGTAAGCCTGTCAATAATTTGCTGAGCAGCAGCACCATCAGCCGCGCTGTTAATACGCTTACCAGACGACAGTTTTTCAAGAATAGATTCTTGTTTATTCTGCACCTGCTGCAACAAAGACGTATTTGAACCATTATCTAATTTAATCATAGGTGTACCCTCATCTACCTTCTAACAGAATAGCAGACGACAGGTCAAAAAGTAAGCACATAGAAAGTATGAAAATCTAACTTAGTTATGAAGTTTTATACTCGAATTAGATTTAGCAAAAATTTGTCAGCTAAATCATTTAAAATAATGTTGCACTGCATCTAATAAGCTTTGAGCTGTATTGCAATTTCCTTGTGCTAATTGGGCTTCATCATCTGAAATTAAATATAAAGATTTAAGGCCTGCCCGAGTTCCTGCTTTGATATCTGATAACCTGTCTCCTACCAAGGATGACTGACTCAAATTAAGTTGATGGTCATTTGCTGCTTTTACTAACATTCCTGAATTGGGTTTTCGACATTCACAATCTTTTTTATATTCACCTATCCCAGCTGCTGAGTGGTGCGGACAAAAGTAAACTGCGGTGATATTAACTTGCTCTTTTTCAAATTCATTAAGCATCCAATCAGTCAAAATAGAGAAAGCATTTTCATCATAATAGCCTCTACCGATACCCGACTGATTCGTCACTATGATGATTTTATAGCCCTTTGCTTGAATTAAACGGCAAGCTTCAAATACACCAGAAACAAACTTAAATTGTTCCACCTTATGCACGTAATGATTATCTTCGTTGATCACCCCATCACGATCTAAAAAAAAGGCTTTATTCATATTTATTCAACATCAACTTTCAAAATTTAATCTTTGATTTTTATTCAGAAAAGATAGAATACCCCGATAACTACAATATAAAAACTTAATAACTAAATCTGATGGTATTACCGTTTCCCAATTAGTTAACCAAGGGCTAGTACAAGCCAATTATTTTCGAGAGTTTAATCTATACAAGATTGGGAAACGTTAAATTAAAGAATTAAGTTTGTCTTTTCAACAATTAAGGTTCTGATTTTAT
>NZ_JBPOFP010000002.1:0-90757 GCF_051252315.1 Paraglaciecola sp.
CGCATGTGCATCTTGAAAAAACCGTGCCTGCTGATAATGCAATGTTAATGAAAACACCGGAAGAACTTAAACTTAAGTTCAGTAAAGAAGTGCGTTTAGTCAAAGTATCGTTAAAAAATAAGCAAGGGGAAAAAGTAAAATTTGGTTTTATACCTTCAAAAGAAGCAAACGGCACATTTTCGTGGAAATTACCTAAATTGGCTCCCGCCAATTATATCGTGGGTGTGACTTTCTTAGGTAATGACGGTCATAAAATGAAGAATAGCTTTGGATTCATGGTTCATTAATTAGAGTAATCATTATGGAAATGTATATCTGGAATGCAATCATAGTTTTGTCAAAAATTTTGTTTTACGTGGGCTTTGCTTGCATAGCTGGATATACATTTTGGGGAGGATCGTATAGCGGCAATACGATGAAAACTGAAGATAAAAGGTCGTTTAGTCAAATTACCTTTATGACCGCCTTAATCGCTTTTATAGCAAATACTGTCTGGTTTTTTGCTAATACGGGTGCAATAGCTGAAGAAGGAATTGGTGGGGTTTTAGACCTAGATATGATTATTATCATGTGGGATTCATCCATAGGCGATACTGCAATTTGGCGCTCGATTGGTTTGATTGGGGCAATGATGTTAGTAGTTTTTTCTTCTCAAATGACAGTAAGAAATCGAAGTTTAAATGTCCTACAACTCTTGCTAGTCATATGTCTACTTGTTTTTTCTTACTCTTATACGTTGGTTGGGCATGTTTCCGAAATGGGAGTATTTGAAAAAGGGCTATTAATGATACATGTCATAGTTATGGCATGGTGGTTTGGTGCCCTTTATCCTCTTAAAAAAGCCTGCGATATGTTGGAACTTGAAAAGCTCTATCAAATAATGGAAAGGTTTGGAAAACAAGCTAGCGTCATGGTGAGCTTACTTTTAATCGCAGGCTTATTATTGGTAATTCAGTTGGTTGGCGGAATAGAGGCTCTTCTTACTAGTAATTATGGACAAACCATATTAGTTAAATTGTTACTAGTGACTAGCATATTGACGATAGCCGCTACACACAAATTGAAATTAGTTCCACAACTCAAAAGCAACGATGGCAGAAAAGCATTATCCAAATCAATCTCAATTGAAATGTTTGTAGCTATTGCCATTTTATCTGTAACAGCAGTGCTTACTAGTATTGTCGGCCCTGTAAATTAAACCTAAAAAGATAATGAAAATATAAAAAAATAAATATACTACTCGTTCTATTAATGACGTTTAACTTTGGAGTTCACGCTCATGGTGACAAACAAAAAGATAAAAGAATATTCAAAGGACTAGATACCCCTGCCGCAATGGTTGTATTAGCTTTTAATGAAGCGTTAAAACCAAGTAACAAAGAGCTTGCGCGTGCTCAATTAGCTTATGATGTCACCATTTATGAGGGTCATGTCGAAACAAAGAAGTGCAGACGAATACGCTCATCATCATATGTTGTCTGATATGAGTGCTTCGCGGCTATGAAGAGCTAATCACTAGAGCACCAAGTGATGGTATTTGATAATACCCAATATCAGCCTCGCGTAGACACTCCATAGGTATTCACAAGCGTAAATAGCGCGATTACCAAGGTATGGAAACAATGGTGCTGGAAAAACAAAACGGTGAATGGAAAATCAAACACATCCACTGGTCACATTAAATTAGAAATTATTATATTAGGCTTGACCTGTGTCTTACACACAGGTTTAAACTGAGCTTAGTTAATCAATTTATTGAGTTAGGATTGTTTATGAAAGTTACCGAATTAGCCAAAGAGTTTGGAACAACACCCGATACTGTCAGGTACTATACTCGCTTAAAGTTACTTAACCCAGCTAAGTCAGAAAACGGATATAAGTATTACCCTTTAACAGAAATCTCTCGACTGAAGTTTATTTTAAGTGCAAGACATCTCGGATTTTCAGTGTCGGATATACGACATATTATTGATGAGGCAAGTCTCGGAAAATCAGCATGCCCTTTAGTTAGATCTCTTATTAAAGAAAGGTTAGCTGACACCGAAAAACAATTTCAGGCAATGTTAGCGTTGCGTAAAAATATGAACGATGCGCTAGCACAATGGGATGTCAAGGAAGATAAAACTCCAACGTCAACTATGGTATGTCACCTCATAGATAGTTTTGAACCTACAAAGGAATATGGTGGTTCCCATGACTAATACTAAATCCGATATTCATCTCATTATTGAAGGAGCTGGGTGTGCTAGCTGTGTAGGCAAAATTGAAGGGGCGTTAAAGGCAACTCTTGGTGTAGTCAGTGCGGAAATGAATTTTGCTGATAGGACTGTAATAGTATCAGGGACAGCTAAAACCGAAGAATTGATCAAAGCTGTTGAGTCTGTGGGTTATAACGCTAAACCAATTGATGATAGCTCGGAAAATGATGTACTAGATGAAAAAGAAGCGGCTGATTGGGCTTATTACAAAAAGCTGATGAGAGATACGTTTATTGCACTTTCATTAGGCATACCCCTTATGATCTACAGTATTGTTATTGGCGAAATGACAGTAGAAACAAACGCTGAACGAATGTCGTGGTTCATGGTTGGTGTTTTAACTTTTGGCGTTATGTACTTTTCAGGTAAGCATTTTTATGTTGGTGCTTGGAAGAGCTTTAAAAACCATTCTGCCAATATGGACACTCTGATTGCATTAGGAACTGGTACAGCGTGGATTTACTCAATGGTTGTTGTCTTTGTGCCTGATGCTATCCCGATGATGGCTAGGCATGTGTATTTTGAAGCAACCGCTATGATCATTGGTTTGATTAATTTGGGTTTAGCACTTGAACTGAAAGCCAGAGGAAAAACATCGGAAGCGATAAAGCGTCTCATTGGGCTGCAAGCTAAAACAGCAACGGTGATTCGCGATAAAAAAGAAGTTCAAATTGGTATTGAGCAAGTCCTTTTGAAAGATGTGGTTAAAGTAAAGCCCGGTGAAAAAATGCCTGTTGATGGTGTTGTCATTGAAGGTCACACATCTATTGATGAATCAATGCTTACTGGTGAGCCAATGCCTGTGGAGAAAACTGAAGGAGATGAAGTTGTTGCGGGCACTTTAAACAAGTCAGGTATGATTTTCTTTAAGGCAACACGAGTAGGGAAAGATACTGCGCTAGCACAGATCATCAATATGGTGAAAAGAGCACAAAACTCTAAACCACCAATAGGTCGTCTTGCTGACGTGATTTCAGGCTACTTTGTTCCTGTGGTGATGATTATTTCGGTTTTAAGCGCATTAGCATGGCTTAACTTTGGGCCAGCTCCTGCGATAGCATTTGCAATCGTTTCTGCAACTACGGTGTTAATTATCGCTTGCCCTTGTGCATTAGGTTTGGCAACGCCTATGTCGGTTATGGTTGGGGTGGGCAAGGCAGCCGAAGCAGGTGTACTTATTCGAAATGGAGAAGCATTACAAACAGCCTCCAAAATCACAGCAATGATATTAGATAAAACAGGCACAATTACCGAAGGGGCACCTAAGGTAACAGATATCGTTTTGGCACATTCAAAGGACGATAAAAAAGTATTACAGCTTGCCGCTAGTCTAGAGAGTGGTTCAGAGCATCCCTTAGCACAAGCCATTGTAGAGAGTGCTTTGGAAAGAGACATTAAACTTTTAAAAATCGATTCTTTTAAAGCCATCACAGGATTTGGTGTAGAGGCAAACTGTGAAAATCGCGTTTTACTTTTCGGCAACGAAAAGCTGATGAAAATAAAAGGTGTCGATGTAACTGGTCATATTGAGCAAGCTCAAACCTTAGCTAAAGAAGCAAAAACACCAATGTACTTTGCTATTGATGGACACCTTGCTGCTCTTATTGCAGTGGCTGACCCAATAAAACCTGATTCCATTTCAGCTATCAAGCGACTTCAAGCGAATAACATACGCGTAATTATGCTAACTGGCGATAATAAGGAAACTGCCACCGCAGTTGCTGCGAAAGTAGGAATTACTGAATTTCTAGCTGAAGTTTTGCCAGAAGATAAAGCCAACAAGGTTCAAAAGCTACAACGCAATGGTGAAATTGTTGGCATGACAGGAGATGGAATAAATGACGCGCCAGCGCTTGCATTAGCTGATGTTGGATTTGCTATAGGTACAGGTACAGATGTAGCTATTGAAAGTGCAGATATTACCTTGATGAAAAGCTCTCTGAATGGTTTGGCAGATGCAATCGCAGTAAGTAAGGCAACCCTTCGCAATATTAAGCAAAATCTATTTGGGGCGTTTATTTACAACGTAGCTGGTGTCCCATTAGCAGCAGGAGTGATGTATCCATTATTCGGTATCTTGCTAAGCCCTGTAATAGCTGGCGCTGCGATGGCACTTTCATCGTTGACAGTAGTGTCTAACGCTAATCGACTCCGTTTGTTTAAAGATCAAGAGCACTAAGGATAATAGACATGATTGTAATCAATATAATTGGACTAGTTTTGATCGCAATAATAGTTTGGTGGTTTTGGCTATATAAGCCACAAGAAACTGTTGTCGAAAATAATGAAATTATGATTGAAGTAAAAAATGGAGTTTATTCGCCAGCCTTAATTCAAGTGGCAGCAGACAGACCTATTTTATTGAAGTTTTTTCGTAATGATCAGACTCCTTGCTCTGAAACATTATTATTTCCGTCCTTGGAAATAAGCGAACAGCTCAAATTAAATGAAATAACTCAAGTGAATATTAAAGCACTAATACCCGGTGAATATGAGTTTCATTGCCAGATGAAAATGTATCACGGGGTTTTAAAGGTAATTTGATTACACGTATTAGTTCCTTCATGAACAAAATATCCCCAATACCTGCATTCATTCAAGGTGAGATCAAAATAGAAGTTAGGCAAAAACAATGCGGGATCATAGTATCGTGCCTGCATATAAATTAGTACGATCTTAAAGATAGCTATGTATTACATTAAAACGAACAAAATCTGACCGTCCGCTAACTTGGGCAAAGGAGACGATCGGCCAAGTTAAATTTAGCCACTACTTTTCGCCCTGGTTAGGTCAAAACCTATCATCCCAAGCCATCTTTAATTAGGGCTAATAAGATTAACCGCTACTTTAGCGGCACGACATTACTGGGATTCACTGCTTGTGCAAGTAGGCGTTTATTCTCCATAATCAAGGTCGCATTCTTAGACTGCAAGTAAGCGTTCATTGCCTTTAGCTCTTCAAGCTCACCCCTTAACTCTTTGCTTCGATCTCTGGATTTATTAAGTTGTTGCTGCTTTTCGTCAATCTGCTGCTGCCTTGCCTTGCCTTTTCCACCGAGTATTCTTTCATAGAGAAGGTGGTAGTCTCGGACAATAAGCGCTCTACTCACACCAGCTTCCTCAGCGACAGCCATAACACTCATTTTACGATCAGAGTCGACTATCTTCGGTCTGCCTTTTTCAATTCTAATGATGGCTTGCCGAATGTTTTTGTGCATTGCTGTTTCATTTACTGGTTTGCTCATAGGGCACCTCTTTCCTTATAGCTATCTATCATCTTCTGCACTTGCTCAACAAGCTCTTCGGGTACGCGCATGACTTTGGTTAACGTTTTGCTCTTTGGTCTTCCAGCGCCATTGCGTTTGCCACCATGACCAAGCCTCCAATCATGTTCATCTACAAAACTCATTTGGTCTGATTTATCTGTTTTCTTGATTTTTTTAGTCATGTAAACACCTTGTCATTGATTGTTGTTACCAATATCAACTTTCATTTTATCAACGTCTATTCCAAGTGATGTTAATACATTTTCACATCGCGCCATCCCATTTGCTACTGCGGCCTGACCCGCTTCACCAATGTCGTCCATTTGTGACAAATCAAACTGTTGAATGAGCATTCCCTCCCAATGTTTTTGATTGTTCTTGTCGATGATGCCGTGATCGCATTCGTCGCACTTACCTCCCATGCAGCCATCATCATCGTTGGTGCACCATGCAATGCCAGTGGCGCGAATGGGTATATTGCCGGAGTAAGCTCGAACCATATCTTCTCTGGTTTTAAACGTCTTGATATGCTCTTCATCGCCTCGCACTTTCATGATCCGTTCAGCAATAGCACCTCCCGCGAGCGGAGAATCTAGGCCAAACCAATCAAATTTAATCTGCTCTTCCAGCCAATACTGCTCTCTGAGCAATTCTTCAAATAATTCTTGGTCTAACTTATCGTTGTATGCATAAAGCGCAGTCATTTGAATCGACCAGTGCTTGAAGTGGTCTTTGAGCGCCCTGATATCCCCTAGCTGACTGTGCACGACATAGTTAGCGAACGTGCGCCTAAATTGATGTGATGACAAGTTCCAGTCAGAGCCTATTTTAGCACAGAGGTTCGGAAGCCTACCCTCTGTAACGAAATCACCACTAAGCACGGTGACCGAGGAGCCTGCCTTGGTGTGACTTAAGCATACCTTGTTAGTAATATTTTCGAGGCGGTTGACTTCTTCGTGGTCGTTCCGTGCTCTGGCAGAGGCTAAATCGGCTTCTACGCGGGTCTGTAAATCACTGGAATAGCGCTCTAATATTTTAATGGCATCGATGGCGATTTTAGGCGCAATCCACTCCGCTAACCCTGTGTAGGTTTTCTTAGAAACCGTTTCGATGTAGTAGTACGTTTCGTCATCTTTGGTTTCTTTGCGATACGCACCGCGCTTGATGCCTAACACTTCGTGAATACGCATTCCGGTGGTGAGTAATATCCAAAATAGACAGCTATCACGCAGCAACAAAAGCGCCTCGTTTAAATCAAGTAGCTCGTCAGCTCGGTCAAGAAAGCCTTTCGTGAAGCTGCAAAGCGCTTTCAGTGTGTCATCGGGGATAATCAATGTTTTGGGTTTGTTTTGCGATTCTGCAAGAGCAGCGCCTACAAGTCCTGCCTGCTCAGAAGCGCTACTTTCAGGCCACGGATGCTCTTCAACAAATTCAAACGGATGACAATATTGATGTATGTTTTCTAGCGCTAAGAATTTCATGGTTTTAGTGCCAGGTACTAAGGGCTTCCATTGCCCCTTACGCTTTGTTTTCATGGCGTTGACATGTAACACATACTGCTGCGCAGAAAAGGCGTTAAGCCCTTGTACTGCAAGCGTATCCGACTTACTCAGCCACGAAAAAAAAGATACTAACTTATTCAGACTATTGCGTAGTGAGCCAACGGCATTCCCTTTCAACTTTTGATTCCATATTATCCACTTTGCCATAGCCTTTGCGTTGGCATCATGGATTCTCGTAAAGTCCAATTTCAGCTTATTGGCTACTGTGTCACTTGCTCCCTCGTCGGCGCGGAAATACCAATTATCGTCTTCATAACGGGATAAGACATGATATTTCCCATTTGACAACTTAATGAAGGTTGCGATACCGGATAGCGAGCCTTGAAGGGCTTTCCTTAACGCTTCGCTGTTGCGGTTGGGCTCAAGGCATTTCTGCTGTCTAAATTCGATTTCGGAAAGCTCTGCTTGTCTAATTTTCATTGACCTACTCTCAACATGTCTAGGTTAATCCAGTATGGGTGGGGATTATGTTTGGCTCTTTCACGCTCAGCTTGAAGATGCGATAACATGCCTTGGGCTATAAAAGCTGGCTCCACTTCGGTATCAATGATATTTAAAACATTGCGTAGATGGCGCTTCCAATCCTTGCGACCAAAGGAGTCCCGATTACGTACAATCGCCCAATAGAGGCTATAGAGGCGATATAAATCATCCCCTGTTATTACACAGCTTTTACATCTAAAGCACGCCAGAAAATCCGCGCAGGTTTTTCCGTTTTTAGGCGCTTTATCACCATTTATGGGGTCTTTACAGTGAGCTGTTGGCGTAACCTTAGCGTCAGACGTTAGCTCTTTGACTCGAACCTCTCCCATCAAACCCAAATTTCGTTTCACCTGTTCAGGTGCTTCAAGGTAATGGTCGATGGTCTCTGTGCCTTTGTGTTTTGCTGCGCTGGCCGCCACTAAGATATTCTCACCCGAAAGTTCATAGATACCATTGATGAATGTTTTTCGAATGCGACTGAGGTTGATGACTATCGCTTTGCCGTCCTCGTCCTTAAGCTCATAATGCTTAGCGAGGGTTTTAATTCCTAAGCTCAAAACTGCGTCTGTCAAAGAGGTTATTTCGCCACTATTCCCCCCCCTACGCGAAGTAAATAACAAAAGATGGTCACTATTTAGCGTGTCTCGCAAGGGTTTATTAAGGGTTGTTATCCGCTCAATCGTGTACGCCACGTCAAGTTTTACGCCTTGGACTAAGGATAACTCCTCAGACTTTCTCAAGTTTTGAAGCTGCGTCGCATTCCCTCGCCTTTTAAACACCGTGAGCAATTTGCGGTTTTTCTTTAAAGGGTGGTCACTCAAGGAGTCCGTTGCCATCTCTAGCAGTGGTGAGGTGTTAATGCCCGTTTGCATGGCGATACCAAGCACACATACGGTTAGCTCATAGCTTGTTAAGGGCTCAGTGCGAGACTGCGCGTAAATACCTGTCAACGCTTGTTTTAATGCCACCACTACCTGGCGTTTCTCATGTTCACTAAATGGCTTCGCTCCCTTTGCACGCCTGTTGGATTTTGGGTAGGGGTTACTCGGAAAAGTGATAGCGTAAATGTCTTTATCAACGACCCAGTAGTTATGTTTGTGCATTGCAGTCAGTAAGGATTTAACCATTGTGTAAAAGCTTTTTTGGGATGTATACCCCAAGCCCAGCCCTAGTAGGTGCCCCTTAAACCCTGCAATCAACTCAGGCGAAATATCTTCATGCGTCAGCTCGTAACCTTTGGCGTGATGCCAAATTTCTAGATACTCAGCGAGATATATAAATCCTGTATTTAGATAGCTAAGCTTTGATTTCTCTGAGCCATTCTTGCTGTTTTTGAGTAAGGTTTGCACTGTGTAAAAAACGCGATTGGTAATATCATCAAAGCCTTTGCCGTAATGTTTTCCCATATCGTAATTATTTCCCTTGCTTGTTTTTGAGCCTAGGTTTGGGAAGTTGATAACGGGATTGGTAGGGCGCAATGCACTTTGATTTTCAATGCTTATCATGGGCGTGGTAACCGATTTTTTCTTAAATCGGTCGGCACTGACTTGCCTGTCTTTTCTTTTTGTTATAGTCCTTTACCCCTAAAGTTCGTCAATGGCATTAATGGAATCTTGATATTCAAGACTCACATCATCCAACAGGTCATTGATTACATGCAGGTATCGCATGGTGGTTGTGATGCTGGAGTGCCCCAATCGACGTTGGAGATACATGAGAGGTTCAAATTTCGTACTCTTACTCTTTTGCAGCCCTTTCAACATGTGGGTGGCGTAGGTATGTCTTAGCTTATGAGGGTTGACTTTAAATGGCAGATTTAACTTGTTCAGTGCATTATTAAAGCCAGCGCCTTCACACCACTCATTACCTTCTGTGGTCAGGAATAGATAATTAGAAACAACACCTGATGCTTCTTGTTGTTGAAACCTTAGTTCGTTTACGTAATCCCAAAGGTCATTCATGAGCCTAACTGGTATATCAATAGAGCGTTCATCCTCACCCTTTGTCCGATTGATATCTACACTGCAAGTCTTTTCGTTCTGCCTTGTCTTTCGAATGGCATTAAGGGGAAATAACAACAACTCCTTTTTACGAATTCCTGTTTGTAAGCAAAGGCGAACCATGAGTTTTAAGGTTGGTTTTTTTATTGCTTCAAGTAGTGTTTGAATCTCTTCAGTTTGTAAAAACTTAATGGGTATTTTAGTCGTGGTCATCATTATGTCGGGGCTATAAGCCTCGTTAGTACCACTTACTGCATGAGCTAGAAAAGCGTGTTTGTCTGAACTTGCCCTTACTGATTCTAGAGCATACGGTAGTGCCATAACCCAACCTTGTCCAACGGCATACTGATAAAACTTAATGATGGTTCGAAGGTATTGATTAGTTGAGTTAACTGACAACTTAAAGTCTGTAATACACACATCTCGGTAAACAGACAGTAGCATTTCATTTTCACCATCATCACTAATCTCTTTCCAATTCTGATCATTATCTTCACAGAATGAGAAAAAACTAGACATGTGATTTGCGTAGGTACTCCATGTCTTCTTGCTTGCTACCCTTCCACGCTTAAGTAGGAAATAATTTAGAAACTCATGACCTTCCTCAAACAGCATCCCTGTTTCAATCTCTAGAGCTTCATCAGTCTTAGTCCAAGTCAAAAGTGGAAAGTCTGGGTAAGAAAACCCCCTAACTATGTAATCTACCGTGCTATTAAGAACTATCATAACCAATCATCATTATTACTGTATAGACAACCAGTGTAATAATCAGAAAGGGAAATGCAAGTACTAGTTACACTTTATAGGATACTTAACATGTTTATTCCTTTTTAAATTAAACTTAGTTGCACGAATACCCATTACGCTCTGCCATGTTCAAAAGCGAGAACTTGGTCAATGCTGGTAACTTGTAATGCTAACATCACTAATCTATCGATACCTAAAGCCACACCCGCACAGGCTGGTAAACCAGATTTAAGCGCTTCGATAAGGTTTTGGTCGATAGGCATTTCTGCTAATCCCTGCTGTTTACGTTTTTTGTTGTCGGCCTCAAACCTAACTAACTGCTCAGTAGCGTCATCTAATTCATGAAAACCATTAGCTAACTCTACACCTTTAAAATACAGCTCAAAACGCTCTGCGACCTTTGTATTAAGAGGGTTGATTTTTGCTAATGCCGCTTGTGACGCTGGAAAGTCATACACAAAACAAGGGCGCTCTTGCCCAATCTTAGGCTCCACTTTTTGACTAAATAACAACATCAGTAAGGTATCTTTATTCGTTTCATTTTCAGCAAGGTGCTGAAAACCATGTTGTCCGGCTAACGACTGCAAATCAGCTAAACTTGCTGAGATTGGATCACAGGCTAGGTGTTGTTCAAACGCTTCTTGATATGTCAGTTTTTCAGCACTACCACAATTTAGGATAAGCTGGATCAACTCATTCATTTCTGCCATTAGTTGATGATGATCAAAATCAGGACGATACCATTCAAGCATAGTAAATTCTGGATTATGAAAACGCCCCGCTTCCTCATTACGAAAAGATTTACAAATCTGATAAATCGCTCCACTGCCTGCACATAGCAGTCGTTTCATTGCAAATTCAGGAGAAGTTTGTAAATACAAAGTTTGGGAGTTTGCTTTAAAAGGGCTTTGAAACGAAGTGCTGAAGGAATGCAGGTGTTCATCTGTGACTGTATGTTGACTTAAAGCCGGCGTGTCAACTTCCAATACATTTCTGTCAGCAAAAAACTGTCTAATTTTTTGTAAAATATTGGCTCGCTTTTTCAGCGTTGAAATAGCAGCACTAGGTTGCCAACTTGTCACCGTCATAATTAAAATGCCACTAGTTTTAAGAAACCAAAAATAAAAAAGCCCATCAAAGATGAGCCTTCAATTACACATTTTACAAATGTTATTTTTGTGCTCTACCCACGTATTCTGCAGTTCGGGTATCGACGCGTACAACTTCACCTATTTGAATGAACAAAGGCACACGAACAACTGCCCCAGTAGATAAAGTGGCAGGTTTACCACCTGTACCCGCAGTATCTCCTTTTAAACCAGGATCTGTTTCTGTTACTTCCAATTCAACAAAGTTTGCTGGTTGTACAACAATAGGTGAGCCATTCCAAAGAGTGATCGTGCACACATCATTTTCTACTAACCATTTAACATTTTCACCTACTGCACTTTCGTCAGCGGCAATTTGCTCAAATGTATCGTTATTCATAAAATGCCAAAATTCACCATCTGTGTACAAATAGGCCAAATCAGTATCCAATACGTCAGCACCTTCAACAGACTCACCAGATTTAAAGGTTTTTTCTAACACTTTACCTGAAATCAATTTGCGAATTTTAACGCGACTAAAGGCTTGGCCTTTTCCTGGTTTAACAAATTCATTTTCAAGAATGTTGCAAGGTTCGCCGTCGAGCATTATCTTTAAGCCCGCTTTAAACTCATTTGTACTGAAATTTGCCATGTGTCCCCGTAAATATAACTATGCTGAGAAAATAATTGTCACAAATAATACCTAAAAAACTGCTGTCTGTAGAGAGTAACTGGCAAAAAGAAATTGCCACGAGTTTTTCTGACCCAGAATCATTGTTAAATTACCTAGAGTTACCGGTACAAAACTTCTTTGAAGACATTAAAGCTAGAGCGCTTTTTCCAATGCGAGTGCCTCGTTCTTTTGCCGCGAGAATGGAAAAAGGGAATCCTAAAGATCCTTTGTTTTTGCAAGTGTTCACTAGCAAATCTGAGTTTCTTGCTGCAAAAGGTTTCAGTAAAGATCCCCTTGATGAGCAGAATAATCAACAGCCTGGCATTTTGCATAAATATCAAAATAGGCTTCTGTTATTAGTCCGTGGTGGCTGCGCTGTAAATTGTCGTTATTGTTTTCGCCGTCATTTTCCCTATAGCGACAATCATCTAAACAAACAAGAATGGCAACAAGCCATAAGTTATATTGCTGATAATCCACAAATAGACGAAGTAATTTATTCGGGTGGCGACCCGCTAATGGCTAAAGATGAATTTTTAGATTGGTTAACTCAACAAATAGTTAAAATTAAACATGTCAAAAGATTGCGCATTCACACTCGGTTACCTGTGGTTATACCGTCTAGGATAACAACCGAGTTTGTTTCTTGGTTCACCCACTCTAGATTAAAACCTATATTGGTATTACATATTAACCACGTAAACGAAATTAATAAGGCTTTGGCAAGTTCAATACAAAAATTAAAAAACGCTGGGGTGACATTGCTTAATCAAGCTGTATTACTCAAAGGCGTCAATGATACTGTTGCACAACAAATTGCGCTAAATGAAGGAGTGTTTGAATTGGGCATTATGCCTTACTATTTACACTTGTTAGACAAAGTACAAGGTGCAGAACATTTTGAGGTGCCTGACCAACAAGCAAAAAGATTAATAACGGAATTAATAAAGCGTCAGCCAGGTTACCTGGTGCCTAAACTCGTAAGAGAAATAGGCGGCCATCCGGGCAAAACCCCACTTGATTTACAGCTTCATCCTTGAAATTAATTGAACTTGTTTTAATTAAATAACCCGAACTCGAGTCAAATAATAAGGCGTCTACCAGATTACCTGTCCCTAAACCTGTGTGAGAAATAGGCGTTAGATAACCTGGCAAAACGCCACTTGATTTACAGCTTCATCCATAGAGCGAACACTCTATAGCTAATTAGGCAAAAGTATCTATGTTAGAGCCTATTGCTGGATTAGCAGACGAAGTTTTTGGCACGTCAGCGGCTGAATCCAGCAGCTGAAGCGTCGCTTTACCCTCTGTCTCTTGCTGTGATTTAGCAAGTTGCAGAGACTTAATTTCTAGCGTCGCACCGGATGAAGCAGAGTGACTAGCACCTTGAATATCCATACCATATTCCTTGTAGCAAATTACAAAAGAAGGCAGAATTGCCCTCCTCGACAATATATCGGCAATAATAAACAGATCTTTAGCTATGCAAAAAATTATTCAAAAACTTGGTGAAAATGTTCAACTTATCTATCGAAAAGCAATCGATGCGGATCAAATCATTAGTCAATTACAAAATGATGGTAAAGGAAAGTTCACAGCTATCTTTCCGAAGGAATCTGGCTTCATTGCCAACAGTAAGTTTTTTAAACCTTACGTAGAAGAATTAGCAAAAACGGTTGTAGAACTATCTGAAAAGTCTGAGTCAGATTTAAAAAGCGAATTACCCAACTTAGTCAGCAAAATCGAACTGTTACTCAAAACCTTAAGTAATTTTCAGCAAACAGTACGTAAATAACCCACAGTGAACTCAATTAACTTCATGGTTATGGATAGATAAAACGGACACTCTGTGATTAATTTCCATAACCATTTTTGTGTATTCAGGGCTGTCTACCTCACCAAATTGCTTAGTAAATTCTGCTTTTCTAAGTCCTTCTGGTAAACCTTTGATAATTGGGAAGAATACACTTTCACTATAATTGTCAGCTAATTTTTGTTGTACAAACCACGCTGAATTTGGGTCGGTTGCCACTCGAGCAAATTCTACTCCAGCTACGTCTGCAGCTAAATCAACAAAACTAAATCCACTGCCGTCTTGGCTTCTATCCATTAACTCTTTAAATTCACCTATTGCGATACTTAAACCTTGCTCTGACAATATTTTAATCGCCGCTGAAAAAACAAAGTGCTGATTTAAATCACTACGATATTGCAACATTGGTTTTACCCAAGGTAAGGCAACCTTACCGTCTTCTGGTTGCACATCCCCCACCAAATTTGCAAACCTATGATGACCTGCAAAAATAGCCAAGGCCATTATTGCGGCTTTATTTTCTTGTGCGGCGGTTTCGTATGTTGATCGATATCGCGCCCAACGAAACAACGGCCCCATGAATTTTGCTAAAGATTGAGGCCTAGGTTTTTTCCCCACATCCAGTTCAGCAAGGTTTTTCAAATAATAAGCGGTACTGAGTCGCAACGCCTCGTCTCCCGAACCTCCTAACCCTTGCTTAACATCGTTCAAGTCCTTTAAAAACTGTTCTAAAGGTCGCATTGTCAAAACCATAGTTTGTGAATGCATAGTGACATGTTCAACTTGTTCAACAAATTGTGTGGCGATATCACTACGTGTATACCAGTTTGCTAAAGTAATGACAGATTTAAGAAGATATTGTCCTGGTATGAGAAAAGGTCCAACTTTAACGTAGTCAAATTGAATACCGGCTCCTGGCAACATCAAAATTTCAATATTGATAAAACGGCCAATTGGGTTAGGCGGCAGGGTGTAACTGACTAAAATTTTGCTAGACTTGGGCGTGATATGCACCTGTCCTTGCAAAGATTTTCGTGCTCTTTGAGCAAACCCCACTAAGCTGTTTAGCTGATTTTCGGTAATAGAAATGTTTTGTTGGACTTCACGATGTATCACACTTGTTCTAAGTTGCTGCATTAATGCTTTTACAGATTCTGCATGATTCACTTGTTGAGAGCTGCTGGCACGAAATTGGGGCTCAGATTCTATAGATACTATCAATAAACCTAACATTGCTACCAATAGGATTACGAATACCAGTGCCAAATATTTAAACAGCTTGAACAAAAACAATTCCTTTAAATCTAAATATGCTGTGTGGGAGAATTTTTAATATTAAACGATGCCGTGACCAAGAGGAACTCGTAAAGGTATTTAAAGAGCATATATTTGAATGGATGCAAAACGCCACTGTGCAAATAGCTAACAACTGTAAGTTAGTCATACAAACTTAATAACTTCATAGAAATCGCATCACTGCGAATAAGTTCTTGAGCTTTTTCTAATTCACTTAAATATTGGTTTTTATCAAAACATAACGTGGGAAATTCATCATAATTCCAGAACAAACCCTGCACTTTTTTACTTTTGTCGTCACGATGAGGATTACGCCATTGCCCCCAAAAAACAAAGTTATCATATGCCGTGACAACACCCAGAAAAATCCAACACTCTCACTCGCCGCAATCACAAGCATAAGGCATAAAATGCTGCCTTAACGGCTCAATTTTAATTAAGTTTTGCATCACGTCGCGACAACCTAACGCCGCGGTATAGGCGCCATTGATTTTATCGTCAAAGCGTTTTTCAAATTTGGTAATGCTAGAGAGTAAACTCACATCATCAATTAAAACATCGAAAACTAAACCTAGTCCACGATAATGCCCTACAGGTTTTAGGGTGAGTGTATTTAAAATTTCAGAGCTCAAGAAACACTCAACCTATGTGGCATGCTATATTCAAGTAGATCACTTAAACAATCGCCATATTACCTTTGGATTCGAGCCATTCTTTGCGGTCTGGGGCGCGCTTTTTAGACAACAACATATCCATGGTTTCTAACATGTGTTCATCATCTTCAACCGTTAATTGCACTAATCTACGAGTGTTGGGATCCATTGTGGTTTCACGTAATTGCATCGGGTTCATTTCACCCAAACCTTTAAAACGTTGCACGTTAACTTTACCGCGTTTTTTCTCAGCTACGATACGATCCAAAATACCTTCTTTTTCACCTTCATCTAAGGCATAAAATACTTCTTTACCAATATCAATCCTAAACAACGGCGGCATGGCCACGTAAACATGTCCAGTGTTGACTAATGTACGGAAGTGTTTGACAAACAAAGCACATAAAAGCGTCGCAATATGCAACCCATCAGAATCTGCATCAGCTAAGATACAAATTTTGTCATATCGCAGGCCAGATAAATCTTCTGAGTCAGGATCAATCCCTAAAGCAACGGATATATCATGTATTTCGTTTGATGCTAATACTTGCGAAGAGTCTACTTCCCAACTATTTAGGATTTTCCCCCTTAGCGGCATAATAGCCTGAAAATCTCTATCTCTGGCTTGTTTTGCAGAACCACCAGCAGAATCTCCTTCCACTAAAAATAATTCTGATCTTGAAGTGTCCTGTGTAGAACAATCAGTCAATTTTCCAGGTAACGCCGGGCCTTGCGTTATCTTTTTTCGTGCCACTTTTTTACTTTGACGTAATCGAGATTGTGCATTATTGATGCACATTTCTGCTAACAGTTCAGCTACGTCTGTGTGCTGATTTAGCCAAAGACTAAAGGCATCTTTAACCACACCTGATACAAAAACCGCGGCTTGGCGAGACGACAAACGCTCTTTAATTTGCCCAGCAAATTGAGGGTCTTGCATTTTAGTGGATAAAATATAGGTACATCGATCCCAAATATCTTCTGGGGTTAATTTCACCCCACGTGGCATTAAGTTTCTAAATTCACAAAATTCACGCATGGACTCTAATAACCCTTGGCGTAAACCGTTAACGTGAGTACCACCTTGTGCAGTTGGAATGAGGTTAACGTAACTTTCGGTAATCATTTCGCCACCTTCTGGCAACCACATTACCGCCCAATCGGCTGCTTCTGTGTTGCCTGAAAATACTCCTACAAAAGGCGCATCTTCTGGCAAGGTGACATATTCTTTAACTGACTGGTATAAATAATCTCGTAAACCATCTTCAAAATACCACTCAGTGGTTTCGTTATTAATTTTATTGTCGAATCGAATACGCAAACCTGGACATAAAACCGCTTTAGCCCGTAACACATGTAATAACTTAGTTACCGAAAACTTACCTGAATCAAAATATTTTTCATCAGGCCAAAAATGCACTTTAGTGCCTGTATTACGTTTACCGCAGGTATCAACCACTTCTAATTCTTGAACTTTGTCACCGTTTTCAAATGCGATTTGATAAACACTGCCGTCTCTACGAATATTCACTTCAACTCGTTTCGACAATGCATTAACAACGGATATACCTACACCATGTAAACCACCGGAAAATTGATAGTTTTTGTTAGAAAACTTACCACCCGCATGTAATTTAGTCATAATCAATTCAACGCCCGAAATACCTTCTTCGGGATGAATGTCTACCGGCATGCCTCGACCATCATCTGTCACTTCTAAAGATTGATCAGCATGTAACACCACTCGAATTGAGCTGGCAAATCCGCCCAACGCCTCGTCGACACTGTTATCGATGACCTCTTGGCTCAAATGATTAGGGCGAGTGGTATCGGTATACATACCAGGACGTCTTTGTACGGGTTCTAAACCATTTAAGACTTCTATTGCATCTGCATTATATTGATTTGACATAGTTTTATTTAGAGTTCTTATTGTTCGAATTAGCTAAACGTAAATTAACTGATAAATTTCTATCACTAAGGTTATGTTATACCAAGCTTCATTTAGTCTTGCAGTAGAAACCTAAAAATATCTGGCAAGAATCGTTCAAAATGTTGAAAACTGTGATCTCCACCTGCTTCTATGGTCATTTTACTGCCTTGATACTTTTGTTCCGCTTGACGATAATCGAGTGTTTCATCTGCAGCTTGCAGCAGTACCCAATACTCGGATAATTCTGAAACTTGTGGCGTATCAACATTGGTCAGTTCTGCAATATGCTTTTGTTCCAGAAAAAATTTTTCATCGGTATAGGGATTAACATGTTCACCAAGATAATCGACTAGTAATTCGTAAGGTCTAACCGCAGGGTTAATTAACACCGCTTTACCGCTATATTTTTCGCGCATATAAGTTGACAAATATCCACCCAAAGAGCTGCCAATAAAACGTAACTTTTTATTGGGGTATTGAGCAATTAAATTTTCAATTACCTCTACCGCTTGTTGAGGATAGTTTGCGAGTTTTGGAACTTCTATGGTCAATTGTGGATAATGACCTTTAACAAACTCAATCGTCTGTTGAGCTTTATGAGATTGAGGAGAACTTAAAAAGCCATGAAGATATACGATTAAATAATCCAATATGTACACTCTAAGTGAGACGATTAACAGATGTGCTTATTTGACCATTTTCTAACAAGTTAATCACCCTAAATCCCGGCATTAAATGACTCACCGCAAACGATTTACTATTTTCCCATTGCCAGCAAGTTGAAGGACAAGCCATAAAATGTATTCCGTTTTGCTTGTTTGCATTATCAGAATGAATATGACCATAAATAACAGCTTTAACGCCTTTGTGTTTTGTTACTAAATCCATAAACTCAGAACGATTGAGCCAAGCATGTTTGTCCATCCAACTATTGCATTCTATTGGGTGATGATGGGTTGCAATTAAATGGTACTTATCTGGATATTGGCGTAATTGGTTATCAAGTCTCGCCAAATCTTCGGCCGATACTTGACCTAACGTTCCTTGATGATGAGTATTTATTAAATGAATTTGCCACTCATGTTGATCAACCTCTAATGGGGAGCGATTCCACAAGCAATGTTCGGGGAATTCAGACTTTAATGCATGGGGGGTATCGTGATTGCCAGGTATGATCGATATATCACAACTCAAATTCATTTCAGTAATTAAACGCTTAAAATGTTGATAACTCTCAGCCGAACCATCCCCACTTACATCACCAGTTACCAATAACAAGTCAACAGTATGATGACTAATTTGGGATAAAATCCTTTTTAAACTTTGATAGGGGTTAATCTGCTGATATCCCACCTTGTTAATGTCAGCAAATAAATGGCAATCTGAAATTTGAACGAGTTGCATCTACCTCAATTGACCTGTGATTGAGTTTGGTGATGCTGACTCAAACAGAATTGTAACCATTCCGCCAAAAACAAATTCACCATCTCTTTTTCATTTTTTTGATACATTTTGATATTAGGGTATTTATAACTAGGCTTGAGCGAGCCAATATTTTGCGCGCTTAATACTTCTGCCATCTGAGCATCGTGATATAACCTTACTTGCACGATTGGCCGTAAAAATTCAAAACCTAAATGGCTTTTTTGTGACATTTCTAAGGTACTGGTATATCGACTACATTCAATAATTTTAATGGTATATTGCAAAGAGGTATTGATATCAAATTGATAGGTTAAATCTTCAGTATCACAGTCAGGTAACAGCCTTAATAATCGCCCATAATTTAGCTCACATACTTGATGCATATTCGCTAACTTAGGCACATACTTTTTACCGACCACCCTACTCATTCAACCAATTATCCAATATATTTTGTTTATTCATAGCAAACCATTGTAATGCAATGAGTGTTGCCGCGTTATCGACCTTACCTTGATCTATCCATTCATTTGCCAGACTAGCATCTACCCTATGAACTAAAATATCTTCACCTTCATAGTCTAGACCATGCACTCCTTGGGCTTGTGTTGCATCAACTTCACCAACGTAAATATGTAACCTTTCAGTGGTGCCTCCGGGACTCGACAAATAACTTAAAGCTTTGGTTAGCTTCTTTATTGTGACGCCGGCTTCTTCTGCAGCCTCTCTACGGCATACATTTTCTGGCGTTTCACCCTCATCGATTATTCCAGCTACCACCTCCAATAACCAAGGCGATTCAGACGTTGGCAAAGCGCCAATACGAAACTGCTCAATCAGTACAAATTCATCTAGTTTTGGATCGTAAAGCAAAACGGCAATGGCATGCCCTCTCTCAAACACTTCTCTTTCAATCACATCACTCCAACCACCTTGATACAATCTATGTTTGAATGCGTACTTCACCATATTAAAAAAGCCACTATATAAAGGTTCTTTTTTTAATATTTGCAGATCTTGCTGTCCATAACGTTGAATCTGACGACTGTTCTTAGCCAAAGCAATTTCTCACATATTATTGTATCTTTGATTTATTGTAACCCAATCAGGTAATGCTTTAATCATGAAAATATTATTTGTCTTTTTGTTAATTGAGTAATTCTCACTGCGCACAAGTAAAATACATCATCAAACACACATTCTGTTACACTTGGATACGCTGTGTTACCACAAAGGGTTGTTAGTTAGGTCTTGATTTGCATAGACTTTAGCTATACATACAGTATTCTGGCAAGATCGGGCTGGACAATAAATAGCGAACCAATAGGACGACAAATGAAAAAAACACTTTTATCACTTTTGATAAGTGTAGGCATGACATCTTCTGCTTATGCTGACTCACTATTTGAAGTTTATCAGCAAGCTTTGCAAAGTGACCCAAGCACATTGCAATCTAAAGCGAATAAGGAAGCCGCATTTATTGGTATCGATAGAAGCCGTGCTAATTTATTACCCCAAATTTCAGCCTCTTTATCAGCCAGCAAAACTTATGGCGATAGAGAAGATTCATCTAATGGCCTGGGCGTCAGTTTAAGCCAGAGCATATATGACCAATCTAATTGGATAGCGGTTGACCGTGCTGAGTTAGTAGCGAGTCGTGCTGACACCATTTACGCACAATCAATGCAAAACCTTATTGTTAGAACCGTCAATAACTACTTCAACACGCTTCAAGCAAAAGACGACCTAGAATTTGCTAAGGCCGAAAAACGGGCCATTGAACGCCAATTAGAACAAACCAAACAAAGATTTGAAGTTGGTTTAACGGCCATTACAGATGTGCATGAAGCACAAGCCCAATATGATACATCGGTGGCCTCTGAAATCAGTGCAGAAAATGCAGTTGAAACAAATTTAGAAGCGTTACGGGAAATAACGGGTCGTTACTATTCGTCGTTAAACGTTTTAAACACTGAGTCATTCGCTGCATCTATGCCATCTCCAGCTAATATTGAAGACTGGTTAAAGTTAGCAGAGGAATTTAATTTGCAACTTGTTGCCGCAAATACCAGTGTTGATATTTCAAAATTCGATATAAAAAGTGCCCGTTCAGGCCATATGCCAACAGTTAATTTTACAGCGAATGCTAATTCTAGCGATAGTGACGAAGATAGTCGTTTCAACACATATGGCGTAGGTGTTTCAGTATCAGTGCCTATTTATAGCGGCGGGCGCACAACAGCGAATGTCGACTCTGCTAAATTTAACTTTATTGCTGACAGTGAAGAGCGTGAACGCACTCACCGTGAAGTAGTACGTAGTGTGCGTTCAAACTACAATGACGTAAAAGCTTCTATTGCAAGAATTAAAGCGTTTGAGCAGTCAGTGGTTTCTGCCGAAAGTGCTTTAAAAGCTACCGAAGCAGGGTTTGAAGTAGGTACTCGTACCATAGTTGACGTGTTAAATAGTACGCGTAATTTATTTAACGCTAAACGTAACCTATCAAGAGTCAGATACGGCTATGTAACTAGCGTAATGGACTTAAAATTAGCTGCTGGAAAACTGTCAGAGCAAGATGTAAGAGACATTGATTCAGCCTTAATTGCGCAATAAAAAAGAAAATTTTACCTATAAAGGCAGCTCAGGCTGCCTTTTTTATGCATTTAATTCAATCTGAGATTGACTCTTACGTCTAAACCACTACTCTATCGCGGTTATTTTGTCAGCCAATACACTTATGAAAGCATCAACTTTAAAAAATACCTTTATTAATATTCGTAGTAACAAACTGTTTGAATTGTTTGTGGTAACCGTGATCATTTTTTCCGCTTTACTTGTCGGGGCTAAAACCTACGATATGTCGGATACCATGGTATTAATAACAAAATTTTTAGATTGGTTTATTAGTGCATTTTTTCTGACTGAAATAACCATACGATTTTTTGCCGAACACAAAAAGCGAAACTTCTTTAAGAGTTTTTGGAATATCTTTGACACTGTCATTGTCATTATCAGCCTAATCCCAGCGGATGATGCTGAAATGGCAGTCATTGCTAGGTTAGTCCGCGTATTTAGAGTACTAAGAATGATTTCCATCATTCCTGAGTTACGAATTTTACTAGTATCATTAATCAAAGCACTTCCCCAATTGGGCTACGTGATGTTGCTGATGTTTATTATCTTTTATATTTATGCAGCGATAGGCAGTACTTTATTTGAAGAGATCAATCCTGATTTGTGGGGAGATATCACTATTTCGTTATTAACCCTATTTAGGGTCATGACATTTGAAGACTGGACAGATGTGATGTACGAAACCATGGAGGTATACACCTATAGTTGGATCTTCTATTTAACCTTTATCTTTTTCACTGCCTTTGCATTTTTAAATATGGTGATAGGCATAGTGGTCGGTGTGATGGAACAAGAAAACGCTAAAGCTCGCGCTGAAAAAATGGAAGAAGAAGGAGAGCCTAGCTTAAAAGATATTTCTAAACAAATATCAGCTCTACAAATACAACTGGATACTTTTAAAAAGCCAGAATAAGCCCAACGGGCTTATTCTCGAACACTACAAATTCGAAACGTTTAATCCGTAAACTTCAACCGTTTTTGAAGGGAGTTAAACTCACCATCAAAATTCCGCCTACGCATGCCAAACACTAAACTTTTATTGTCTAGGGCGCTGGAATCAAATGTAATGGGAAAACTAAAGTTACTGTCATACTTATCTTGCTGGCTTAAATAGTCCTTAATAACCCCTGATTCGGTTGAATTACTCCATTTTAACAAAGTCGCATTGACTTCATTATTTTCTGCATCTAGCCCTGTGATTTTAGCGATGATATAAGGATGACTAAAATATCTATCCTTTCTAGACATCAAATGATAATTAATAAAAACTAAATCTCCCACCCTAGGTTCATGCCTGAAGCCTGTATCATCGGGGTTAATCTCAGCTATAAAATTGCCCACAATATACATGGCTAACAAAATAATAAGCCAGCCCGAAAATTTTGATGCTAAATTAAACTTATTATTTCTCCAGTCATTCGAGTTAATTTTAGGAATAGGAGAATACACACACCCGCAGGATGTACAAAGGTGTGTACTTTTAAAATTGATTGGAAAGATAGGTAAGTCCGCAAAGGTGAGATAACGAATAATTAAGGTTTTTCGTGTGGGTTGTGTTTTGCATTCACATGTAGAAGATTCACTATATTTGTCACCAAGTACGTAATCATTTTTTATATTAACAAAAAACATATGCCCTCCTGAGCTTTACATTTATTCCATTTAAAAACCAATTGGTTCTCTCAACTTACATGTCAAAGGTTAAACTCTGTAGATCACCAAGAGCTTTGCATAAAACTCTTGGTATCGACATGGCTAATTAATTTTATGTTTAGCCTTCAGTTCAGTAACACGTTGTATCGAAACTGGATCTTGGTATTCACGCTTTTTTAATGTTCGTTCTGCCAAAAACGCATTATCAATGGCAAATAAGGCTTCGACATAATTTAGATAAATTTCTTCATTCTTCATTTCATCTGATATGGCTCGTTCATAAAGCTTCACTGCTCCTGAAAAATCTTTTTCAGCTATTAATATTTGTGCAAGGGTATCGAGTGCTGCAGCATTATTAGGTTTAATTGCAACCGCTTCTGAACCGTGCTCTTTCGCTTTATCTATTTGTCCAGCTTGTAAATATAAATACGCTAAGTTATTCCTAGCCACATAGTTTTGTGGATTTTGTTCAATCGCCATTTCATATGAAGACATTGCGGAAGATACATCCGACCCAAGTTGTCTTTCTGCCAATAACATTCGAGCAGTTTGATCATTGGGCTGTTTGGCTACATGCTCTTGAAGTAAATCCGTTCCCTTTTCACTTTGTTTAAGTTGCTCATAACTGGCAATCATGACCAATAAATTCCGAGTAGAAGGCGCTGCATTGTAAGCAGTTAAAGCATTTTCAACTGCTAATTCTGGTTGCTTAGCGTTTAGCTGTAAACGAGACAAAAACCCTTTAACTAGTGGTCTTTCGAGTGTGGTTGCTGGTAATGCATCATAACTAATTTGGGCTTGTTTATAGTCAGCATTCATTAATAAAAAGTGCACATGTAATAATTGCATTTGTAAGTCATCACGATTTTTTAAGAACCCTGAGGTGATTTTGAGTGCATCTTCAAATTTATTTCTGTTATCTAACAATAACAACTTACCTACGTTTGCATCTTTATTATTAGGTTGGATATTCAGCCAATCATCATAATGCCTATTCGCTTCGCCGGCCTGATTGGTACGAATGTAACTTTGCCCCAAGATTTTCCAATACCCAGTAGGTAGGTTTTCCTGTCCCTTTATGGGCGTTAATAACTCTATAGATTCTGCATATTTTAATTCTGCTGAACTGACTCTAGCCAACAACAAGCGTAAACCCATATTACTCTGCTCACCATTAAAAGCAGTTTGAATTTTGTTAATTGCAGTAGCAGTATCACCTTGCTGTTTCGCAATTAGGTATTGCGTTGCTAAGGCAGGCACATTAGTAGGAAATTCGACTAAAATGTCATCTAACAATTGACGGGCTTGAGATACATTTTTTTGGGCTAGCTCAAGATTTACCAAAGCTAACTGAGGAGACACTGAATTAGGCTGTTTACCTAAGGCTTGCTCAAACTCTGCTTTCGCTTGAGGGTATTTTTGTTGTTTAGTGTAAATTTCACCTGCTAACATAAATGGTTTTATGTCATTCGGAGCACTTGCTTTCCAGTCATTTGCTAAAGCTAAGGCTTTATCATATTGTTGCGTAGCTAAATACGCTTTGCCTAAAGTGGTTTGTGCGGCCTCCAAATTAGGAGACTTAGCCACCGCTTCTTCTAAATTGACAATACCATCAAGATTATTCAAAGACAGTTGTAATAAACCTAAGCGAGTTAAATCTTCAGCGGTACTACTGAGTCCTGAAGAACGGTTTACAAGCCCTTCAGCTTCTTTTTGAAAACCATCTTTTAATAACTCATAACTTGCTTTAGAAAACAAAGGCGCATCTTGTTCAGAAAGCTGGTCAAGCCGACCTAATACATCACCGACTTCTGATGTTAAGCCAAGTTGAAGTTGGCTAGCGGCAAGGAGCTTAAGCCCAGGATGATTATCTGGCAGTACACTTGCCACATATGACAAATGGCTATTGGCACTAGAATAATCTTGAATTTGATACGCTGAATACCCTGCGATTAACGCTAATGAGGTTTCATTGATCCCTGCATTAA
The DNA here is from genome assembly GCF_051252315.1 of Paraglaciecola sp. Lineage (GTDB taxonomy): Bacteria > Pseudomonadota > Gammaproteobacteria > Enterobacterales > Alteromonadaceae > Paraglaciecola. The sequence goes on from NZ_JBPOFP010000002.1 coordinate 25,469, forward strand.
TTGCTTTCTGAGCATACTTTAAGGCGCTGGCGAAATCCTTTTTTGCGGCACTCGTAGCTGCTTTTAATTGATTTAGTAACGGGTTTTTATCGTTAATCAATAATAGTTTATCTATATAGGTATCGGCTAACTCTGCTTTACCCGCATCCACCATTAGTTTGGCCAATACAAACATGGTTTGACTATCTTCTGGAAATAAACTTACATATTCAGTAAAGACGTCAATGGCCTCATTCGGCTGTCTTAGAGATAAATGTAGCTGCGCCAATAATTTGAGCAATTCAGCATTTTGTGGTGCTTGCTCTCGTAGTTCTACAACTACAGCAAGCGCCTGCTCATAATCTCGTTCAACAACAAACATATAAGCGGAGGTTAAGGGTTTATAAATTGAACTTGTATCAATACTCGCTAGTTCTTCAATTAATACTTTTGCTTCATCTAGTTTATTTAAACGTACTAAAGACAGTACTTTAAAATAACCAATCTCTGCTCGTTCAACCGAAGTTAAGCCTGCATTTTCATGTTCTATTTTACTAATGGCAGAGTAAGCGCCCGTTTGATGATAAGCCTGGGTTAAAAGGGGAATGACTTTCGATGCATCGTAACCATATTCTAATGCGCGATTTAATTCTTTCTCAGCACTCTCGAATTGTTTTTGTTGAATGTACAATTGACCAAGTTCGAATCTTGCAATAGCCGATTTAGGATCGAGTTGTATCGCATTTTTAAGCGATAAAATAGCGGCATTGGCGTTGTTTTCAACGGAAAACTGTTTCGCTTCTTGGATATATTCTTCACTGGTTTTTTTACCACAAGCTGATAAGCCACCAACTAACAAACCAACCATCACTAAATTTAAACCAGTCTTACAAATTGCTTTCATCAATTTTTCCCTATAACTTCAATATGGCTATCATAACCTGTGTTAATTAAACTTAAACACTTGGTCCCAATTATTATCCAAATTAATTAATCCTTGTGCCAATGGCACTGCCGAGTATTTATCTTGATTTTTTATCACCAAATTGAGTCGTAATAACTTAGCTAACGCATCGTCAATTTCAAAATCCAAATTCACATCAAATTTCGCTTTAAACCAGGTTTCTATTTTTTTATCTAAATCTTGGCTGGTCATAGACGTTTGCTCAATCAGTAAAAAATAATAAGCAAGTATGGCTTCTTTGCACTCTTCTTCTTCTGCGGCATCAATTAGGTGATGTAATACACCACTATTATTATCAAGGTTTTTAAAATACAAATTGTCTGTCAGCGTTTTCATAAAGCTTAATTTTCTATTTTTAAACTTATTCCACTCTTTAAAAATGAAGCCTCCTAACACACCTAAACCCGCACCCAAAACCAGTAATTGCTGACTACCTATGGTCACTTCTTTATGACTTAATCCTAAGTAGTAACTAGTTAATGCAGCTAGTAAAACCAAAGACGCTCCTAATTTAGTCACAAGTACTATGCCTCCGCCAACTATAGCCGACCCACCAATGATGGCTTTATCTATAGGCCGCATTCGAACTTCGCTATTCGGAAATAACATTTCTAAATCTGCTTTGGGGATATTTTGAAATAACTTAATCACAGTAGAACCCGGTTCGAAATTTTGTGTCTTTTTCTTACTGATTCTAAAATGCTCTGTATTTTTAAATTTTATATACACCGCCACTTTGTCGTAATTGGTAAATCTAATATTTTGTTTTTTCAATCCCCCAAATTTACGTAAAGTTTCTGTTTTCTGCTGCTCTCCTCTGCGATAAAACACCACTTCCTCAAAATCATCGAACTCCACAGCTAATCGCACTTTAAATAACGACTCCTCGTTTAAGGCATCTTGTAAATCTGACTCGGTGATTTTTTCAAAATTAGCCGCATTTAGGATCTGGGTAAATGTTTGAGCAAATACCTGCTGTTTCTTTTGCAGTGTGAGAGGGTTATCTAACTGAAAATCGATAGTATCGCTATTAGGGTCAAACGGCGCGTAATTGTCTTTTAATGTTTCAAGCTTTTGATGGTATTCAAAATGCAAAGTGCTCATTAATAGTTGACAAAAACTGATGAAATCTGAATTTTGTATTTTGGGCAATCGATCATCATCAATACAAGCTTGTATCAGATCAGTTTTACGTAAAGGAATAAACCTATCTTTTGAGACACTATTTTGCATATTTTTCCTAAAAACAATATGTAGTCATTCAACAAGCAATTATGTAGTTTGTATATTAATTATTACACTTGTTAATTAAATGATCTTTTACTAGACACTTTCACAACATTTCTGACAATAAACTACAAAGTTAAGCATTATAAAAACACATTTCTGAAAAATAATGCAATTAAACAAAGCATTACATGGAGTAAATCTTCAAAATCGAATATAATTTGACCTTTGAAACCGTGCCGGCTTCGCCTTAAATAATTGTATTACCGATTTTAGAAATTGTATTACCGATTCAAATAATGCTGTGCCTGCCTGTACCCTGGGAACTTTGATGACTACCACATCTGATATTACATTTAGAGATTTAAACCTACCCGAAGAACTGCTGCAAGCATTAGAAAAAGTCGGTTATGAAAAACCAACTCCTATTCAAGCTGAAAGTATTCCAATTATTTTAGAAGGCCACGACTTATTAGGAACGGCTCAAACTGGAACGGGTAAAACCGCTGCATTTGCTTTGCCTATGTTGGCTAATGTTGATGCAAACGACAAAAACACCCAACTTTTAGTACTTGCACCTACAAGGGAGCTTGCTATTCAAGTAGCAGAAGCTTTCCAAGTTTACGCAAGCTTTTCTAAGAAAATTAACGTATTGCCTGTTTATGGTGGTTCTTCTTACGAAAACCAAATTCGTCAACTTAGACGTGGCGCACAAGTTGTTGTTGGTACGCCTGGTCGTGTGATTGACCATATTAAAAAGAACACGTTAAAACTCGATAAACTAAAATTCTTAGTACTTGATGAAGCTGACGAAATGTTACGTATGGGTTTCATCGACGACGTAGAATGGATTTTGAGCCACGCACCAAAAGAACGCCAAACCGCGTTATTTTCAGCGACTATGCCAGATCCAATTCGTAAAATTACCAAACGTTACTTAAACGATCCTAAACAAGTTAAAATTGAGTCTAAGGTCACAACTGCTAGCACCATTCGCCAGCGTTATTGCCAAGTAGCGGGCCATCATAAGATGGAAGCATTAACCCGTATCATGGAAGTTGAAAATTTTGACGGCGCCATTATTTTTGTACGTACTAAAACTGCGACCATGGAACTCGCCGAAAAATTATCTGCTCGCGGATATGCGGTTGAACCATTAAATGGTGACATTCCACAAAACTCACGTGAACGAACTGTTGATCGCTTGAAGAAAGGCAAGATCGACATATTAGTGGCAACAGATGTTGTAGCCCGTGGACTAGACGTTGAACGTGTAAGTCACGTTATTAACTTTGATGTGCCATACGATACAGAATCATACGTACACAGAATTGGTCGTACAGGTCGTGCTGGCCGTGAAGGTGATGCAATACTATTTATTTCACATCGTGAAAAACGTATGTTGTTCTCTATCGAACGTGCCACCAAACAATCAATCGATGCTATGACTATCCCTTCAATTTCTCAATTGAACGAAACACGTTTAAGCAGATTCAAAAATAGCGTAATCGAAGCGATGAGTGACTCTTCAATTGAAACATTAATTCCAATTATTGAGTCAATTCAAGAAGAAAGCGAAGCCGCGCCTGAAGTGATTATGGCTGCATTAGCTAAAATCGCTCAAGGTGACGAGCCACTTATCCTTAAAGAAAGTGACCGCCCAGACTTAAATTCACGTCCACCAAGAAACGACCGCAATGATCGTGGTGACAGAAATGATCGTGGCGGAAGAGACCGCGGACGTGGCGGAGACAGACCTAAGCGCGAACGTAAATCAGGTCCTCCTAGCGAAGGCATGAAACGTTATCGCATAGAAGTTGGTCATACTCATGGCGCTAAACCTGGCAATATCGTTGGTGCAATCGCTAACGAAGCGAATATCAGCAGTAAAAATATTGGTGCTATCGAAATTTATGACAATTTCAGCACAGTAGATTTACCTAAAGATATGCCACGTGCAACACAAGACGTTTTGCAAAAAACCCGTGTAGCCGGCCGTAGTTTAGGTATGCGCGAATGGTCAGATCAACCACCTAAAAAGCGTGGTAATCCAGGCAATCGCAAATAAGTAATTAATATTTAAACCAAAAGGACTAATTTTTATTAGTCCTTTTTTTTACACCAAATTTAAGCTCGCCTACCAGTTATCCGCAATTTGGTACGTTCGTCATAAAAAGCATTCAACTGTCATTTCCCTTGATATGGTTATTCTCGAAATCAATTAGGAGAATTTTTCATGTTTAATAAATCAATGTGCAAACACAAAGGTACGCCAACTTGGTTATTTATCGTTTTATTAATCTTGTGGGTGAGTGATGCTAAAGCTCAAACTAATTGGACCCAAGATTGGTCTGGTAAACTGAATATCTCATCAGAGATGAGCTTAACCTTAGTTTTACATATAAAACAAAAAGAAGGCCAATATCTTGCCAGTTTAGATAGTGTTGACCAAGGCGCAATGGGTATTCCTGCCAGTAAAGTCAAAATAGAAAACAACGATCTCGTTTTAGAGTTTTCTAATATAGGCGCGCAGTTTAAAGGAGAACATTCTGGCACTAAAATAAATGGAACATTTCATCAAGGAGGCCAAAAATTTCCTTTATCTTTTGCTCCTATTTCTCAAGAGTTAAAACAGCAAATATCAAAAACAAGTTCGCGTCCCCAAGAGCCTAAGGCGCCATATCCTTATTTGGAAGAGGAAGTAAACTATTCACATGTAGAACAAAAATTTACGTTTGCAGGCACCCTAACTAAACCCAAAGGAGAAGGCCCATTTGCGGCAGCTATTCTGGTTTCTGGTTCTGGCCCTCAAGATCGTGATTCAAATATTATGAACCACAAACCTTTTAAGTTACTGGCAGATCATTTAACTCGCTTGGGTTTTGCAGTGTTACGCTCTGACGATAGGGGAACAGGCCAATCAAAAGGTACATTTAGCGGGACAACTATCAATGAGTTTTCTTATGATGTTGAATCAGCATTTAACTACCTTTCTACAAGAAGCGACATTAACCCCAGTCATATTGGCTTAATTGGCCACAGTGAAGGTGGCATAACAGCACCACTGTTCGCTGCACGACAACCCAAAGTGGCATTTGTCATTATGTTGGCAGGGTTAGGTGTACCTGGTACTGAATTATGGGCGACTCAACAAAAAGAATTAGGGCTAGCGGCTGGATTAAGTGATGGTAAAGCTATATATGATATGCAACTCAAGGCTGCGCAAATGTCTAAAAACAAAGCCAGCTTTGATGAACTCGTCGCATTGTTTAATACCATACCCAATGCAAACAAAGCACTCATAGACACTATGGCAAAAATGTTAAGCAGTCCTTGGGGTCACTCATTTATGGCTTATCAACCAAAAAATGTTTTGAGTAAGTTAAAAATGCCATTATTAGCCATTAACGGAGACTTAGATATCCAAGTAAAAGCGAAAGACAACTTAGACAGCCTTCGTAAAATCATGCTTCAAACGAAAAATAAGGATGTTACTATCTCATCGTTACCTGGTCTAAATCATCTATTTCAACGAGCTAAGACAGGGTATATCAATGAATATGCAAAGATTACTGAGACCATGGATCCCAACACCTTAAAATTAATTGGTCAATGGTTAACAAATAGGTTTTAAACAAATGTCACATTACTGGCGTTATCAAACAATTGGCTGGGCTACTTTATTACTTTTTGATTTTACTGGTAAGTATGTAGCGAACATGATGGCACCATCGCTACTGTTAGCAGTAGTGGTATTGTACTTTTTTGGTTTGTTCGCCAGTCACGGCATTCGTTATGTAATAAAACAATATTGTAAAAACCTTTCTATTCCTAAACTCATACCCATGGCTTTATTTATCAGCTTAATTGGGGCGTTTTTAGCATCTTCAGGCCTAATGTTAATATTGTATTTAAGTGGTCATAAAGCCTTTAATGATGAATCAATAGATCCCGTACAAATATTCAACTACAACCTATTTCTAATGTGGTTGTTTCTGTCAATTTGGACTGGGTTATATTTATTTGTAACTCGCCAACGTCAAGTAGATGTATTGAACATTCAGCAAAAAGCACTGCAAGAAAACCTGCAGCAATCACAGTTACATGCTCTGATGAATCAACTCAATCCGCACTTTATGTTCAATAGCATCAATAATATTCGAGCACTTATTTTAGAAGATAAACACAAAGCTAGAGACATGTTAGCTCATATGGCAGATATGTTGCGCTATAACTTAAAAGACCAAGACAAACCGCTAGAAACACTTGGTAAAGAGCTAGAGGTTGCCAAAGCATTTATGGCGCTAGCATCTATCCAGCTTGAAGACAGGTTAACGTTTACCCAGAAGGTTGATAGCGACATCGATAACAATATTTTAATACCACGAATGCTAATTCAATTGTTATTAGAGAATGCCATTAAACACGGTATTGCTAAACGTATGCAAGGTGGAGAGGTGAGTCTAAAAATACATCTCAAAGAAGAAAACTTACTCATAGAAGTAACAAACCACGGGCAATTGATGACCAATTTAGATTCCAAGTTAAATAACAAAGCTACGGGTATAGGTATTGAAAATATTAGAGCTAGGTTAGTCATGTTGTATCAAGAAAGAGCCCATTTTGAAATGATTCAAAGTGGCGAGTTAGTGCTTGCTATAGCACGTATACCAATGGAATAAAGATGCGAGCCATTATTGTAGAAGATAGCCGCTTGGCTAGAGTAGAGCTAAAAGAACAACTGTCTAAATTCACAGATATTGAAATCATTGGGGAAGCTGAAAACGCTGAAATAGGCATTGAATTGATAGAACAAAATCAACCAGATTTATTATTTCTTGATATTCATTTACCTGGGCTAGACGGTTTTTCTATGTTAGAAAAATTAAACTTTATACCCCACGTTATTTTCACCACAGCCTTCGACGAATATGCTGTCAAATCGTTCGAAGTTAACGCTTTAGACTATTTATTAAAACCCATCACTAACGATCGATTAAAAGGTGCAATAGAAAAAGCAAGGCAACTGATTAAACCTAGTGACGACAAAGGCAATGAAGCATTAGATGCTAACAGCCGATTTTTTGTCAAAGAAAAAGAGCAGTGCTGGCTAGTTGAACTACAACAAGTACAACTATTTGAATCAATTGGAAATTATACTCGTTTATATTTTGAACAACATAAACCCATGATTTATAAATCTTTAAGCCAAATTGAATTACGCCTTCCCACTGGTCGTTTTTTTCGAGCTAATCGAACAGAATTAATCAATATACAATACGTCAATAATGTTGAAATGGCGTTGAATGGCCAGTTATTGATAAGTTTAAAAAATGGCAAAATCATAGAACTATCTCGCCGACAAGCGACTGAATTTAAAAAACAAATGTCTTTGTAAAACCTTATTACAAAATGATGAAACCTATTCAAACACTGGCCCAATACCATTTATTCAGCTTTGGCTAATAACCAAAAAACATAAATTTGTATCTCTAGACTGTTTATTCAAAAGGCATTAAAAGGCAAAATGTATTTTTGCTTATTATGATCAGAGCGGCCCTATGCAATACTTTCCAATATTTTTAGATACTACCAACCTATCTTGCTTAGTGGTGGGGGCTGGGGAAGTAGCCGCTAGAAAAGTCGAATTACTTTTGAAAAGTAAAGCCAATATTACGGTTGTGGCACCTTGGGCATGTGACACTGTGCAAGGCTTAGCCAGTGAAAATAAAATCACATTCCACGAAAAATCCTATCAAGAATCTGATTTAGACAATATCCAAATGGTGTTTGTAGCAACCAATAATAGTGAAACCAATATACAAGTACATGCTCATGCCACCGCCAAAAAAATCTTAGTAAACGTGGTAGATAACACACCTTTATGCCAATTTATTACACCTTCTATTGTCGATCGATCTCCTATCACTATCGCCATTAGCAGCGGTGGTGTGGCTCCCGTGTTATTGCGTTATTTACGCCAAAAGCTTGAAACTGTCATCCCTCATAAAGTTAGCTTACTGGGACAGTTTTCAGAAAAATTCCGTGAGCTAGTTAAACAAAAACTGGGCACTGTGACCCAAAGACGCTACTTTTGGGAAGATGTATTAGACGGAGACATTGCAGAAAATATCTATCAAGGAAAAGTCGAACAAGCAGAACAAAAATTTCTAGAGAAGTTAGAAAATCCAGATGCTGAACTAACCCAAGGTGAAGTTTACTTAGTTGGCGCAGGCCCTGGAGATCCAGAGTTATTGACTTTTAAAGCTCTAAGATTAATGCAAAAAGCCGATGTGGTTGTATATGACAGACTGGTATCCCCTGAGATTCTAGAAATGGTCCGCCGAGATGCCGAAAAAATATATGTAGGCAAAGCCAAAAGTGACCATGCCGTGCCACAAGAACAAATTAATGACTTACTTGCTAGAAAAGCACTTGAAGGTAATCGAGTAGTCCGGCTTAAAGGGGGCGATCCGTTTATTTTTGGTCGCGGGGGAGAAGAAATTGAAACCCTGATTGATCAAGGTGTAAACTTCCAAGTGGTACCAGCCATAACCGCTGCGAGTGGAGCCGCGAGTTATTGTGGCATTCCGCTTACCCATAGAGATCATTCTAAATCAGTGGTTTTTGCCACTGGCCACCTCAAAGACAACAGTATCAATTTAAATTGGCAGGGATTGGCTCAACAAGATCAAACAATAGTCTTTTATATGGGACTAACCGGTTTGCCAATCATATGCGAAAAACTTGTCGAGCACGGTTTATCCTCTGACACCCCAGCGGCAATGGTGCAATCAGCCACCACACCAAGACAAAAAGTCGTCACAGGTACATTAAGTAATATTCAAAAAATCGCAGAAGAAGCTGGCATTCGACCGCCAACATTGATCATTGTGGGCTCGGTCGTCAGTTTACATAAAAAATTAAACTGGTATGACGAAGCTAAATAAGGTCTTTAAGTTGAAGTAAGTGTCTACTATAGTTGGATAATCTAAGTTTATTTCACTGTAGGGAAACATTAAGTTGACTGACTATTTGAAGGCAAAAGTCATAAAACCAGTAAGTCTGTTTAGTTTTATTGGTTTAATGAGTTCTACCATTTTTCTGCTTTTAGATACTTTCCAAATTGTGACTCTGGCTAATTCAATACAAAGTGTACTGCTAGGTTTGATATTGTTGCTGTTAGTTATTCAAGCAATTGCTGTGATTATTCCGTTGTTTTATCAAGTTGACGATTTAACCGAACAAGTGAAACAAGCAAACACTCACGATGCTCTCACTGCTCTCAATCAAAGGCATACTTTTACGCCACTCGTTAACCAGGCTTTAGCATTAAGCCTGCGGTATAAATGGTCTTTATCTGTGATTCGATTTGATATAGACCACTTTAAATCCATTAATAGCGAATATGGCAATAAAACAGGCGATGAAGTCATAAAACATGTAGCCACAACCATAAAAGAAAATTGCCGAGAGTCAGACAATATATTTCGATTTGATGGGGAAGAGTTTGTAGTATTGTTACCTCAAACAAATCAAGACCAAGCCTTAACGCTTGCCAAAAAAATCAATCAAAAGGTATTATCAGCTCCCCTTACTACCGAAAAGTTAATCTTAGAAGTGAGTATTAGTGGTGGAGTAAGCGCATGGAAAAGTCACGAACCAGATATTGAGCTCACTTTGAACAGAGCCGATTTAGCGTTACAACAAGCTAAAGATGATGGTAGAAATAAAGTTATCCTAGATAACTAATTCAGATTCCTATAGCCTGACACACAAACGTACAAATTGTATTTTTAAAAAGGAAAAATCATGGATCAAGATTCGAAAAACATAGCAATACTAAACTGGGTTCTCACTATCTTTTTTGGCTTTATACCAGGCTTAGTCTTGTATCTCGTTAAAACAGACGATGCTTATATAAAAGGTCATGCCATTGAAGCCCTAAACTGGTCTATCACCGCTATTATTGGGTACGCTATTGCTACAGTCCTCACCATTATTGTGATTGGTGCCTTCTTGTTTCCAGTCATAGGTATTTGTCATTTAATATTTTGCATTATGGGCGCCTTGGCTGCCTCTAAAGGTGATGATTTCAAAGTACCTTTTGCAATTCGCTTAATTAAATAATTAAAACCTATAGATACAAAAATGGCGCGAATTTTCGCGCCATTTTTTATTGCTATTAAAAAGTTAGCCATTACGGCGTAAACGCATCATAGCTAAACCCGCTAAGGCAAATAAACCCAAAGTAGCTGGAGCAGATACCACCGATACTTGCAAATCAAAGTTCGGTGCAGTATTGCCATTATCGAACACATTGGCCAAAGTTCTAGTTTCCAATGAAAACTCTGAATCACCAGCTTGAGTGCGCTCTAATTGGAATGATGCAAATAAGAACTCACCACTAATAGGGCCAAATAACGAAATAAAACCTAGTCCTAATCCGTCAGCGTTAGGTGTCGCTCCAAATATCCCATCAAAAAATAAATCGCTTGACTCTGAATCAGTCACAAAGCTAAACAAGCTATTGTCAAAGTTGAAATTGAAGTCAATGGTGTCGACTGCATCGGTAAAGCTAGCAAACAAACTTACGTTTACCGTTTCACCTACCGCTACATCTGTGTCATCCATATCAATAGTGATCAAATTAGCTTGCGCTTTAAAGCCAATTAGTAAGGCCGCCACCATCATCATTTTAAATATTTTCATTTTTACTACTCCAAAAACTTAATTAACAGCGCAACGTGTGCGAGTACAAAGTGAGGCTAAGCCTCTTACGTCTAACATATTGACTATTCCATCATTATTTACGTCAAATACCATATCAATCGTTTGACGCCCTAATACAGCCGTCATTAATCCACGAATATCAAGGCTATCAACGTCTCCATCCCCATCCCAATCACCAGCAACACTTGCTGGCTTAACTAGATTGATATTTGCCACAGGTATATCTAGCTCCGTCCCATCAGACGATTGCACTAATACATACAAGAAATAGAAATCCCCTGCTGGTAAGTCTGCAGTTGGTGTTGCATCTGTTAATGGAATGGATACGTTAGACACGCCAGATTGATTACCAATAACACTACTGTCTTCAATGACAATATCTTTAACTATGCCAGCCCAACCGGCTTTTATATGCCTTAAGAAATAACGAATACCATTAAATTTAGTGCCGACTGTGTTACCTGTTCCCATTTCATAGTTAACCGTTACATCCATCGAGCTACCTACTTCGTATTCAGTGGTCCGATATTTATTCACATCATCTAGGCCAAATGATGATAGAACCAAGCCTTGCTCAATGTTAATTGGTGCCACGCCAGGAATGTTGTAGGTTGTGCCATCAGAAGATTTAAACTGGGCAAACAAGAAGTAAAAATGTCCTTCAGGCAAGTCAACTGTAGGTGTTAAGCCAGCTAGAGGAATAGATACATTCGCTGTCCCAGTTTGCTCTCCCACCACACTTGCGTCTGATACAATTACATCACCAAAAGATTGTGAAAAGCTTAAATCCATTTCTCGTAAGAAAAACCTCACTCCGCCTAATTCATTAGTCACGGTTTGTTCGTCACCCGCTTCAAAATTGGCGATAACATCTAAAGTACTGTCAGTGGTATAAGTGGTTGATTGATATTTGCTGTCATTATCAAGTTGTAAACCCGGTTCAATAATTACTTCATTTTCTTCTACATTAATCGGAAATACATTGATGTTTTTCACGACATTTTCAGAATTTTGAAAACGTACAAATAAGAAATAGAATTCATCGCTAGGTAAATCAGCAGTAGCCGTAACACCAGTTAAAGGAATATTAGCTACTGACGTACCGCGCTGCTTACCAATAGCACTAGCATCATATTCTTTAATGTCCTTCACTACTGTCCAATTGCCATTAACCACTTTTATATGACGAAGAAAATATTCTATTCCTCCAAAAGCATTATTCACTTCGGAACCAGTGCCAGCTTCAAAATTAGTGGTAACTGACATCACACCACCTACCTTATAGGCAGTCGATGTATAGATATTTCTATCATTAAATGTAAATGAGGCTGCTACCGGCTCTTCAACAGTAATAGTTGTTTGGGCGGTAAATTCACCATCGTTAGAAGTACCAGTAATTGTTACTTCACCAGCTGACAATCCAGCCACTAAACCGGTGCTGTCTACAGATGCCACTGACGGTTTGCTAGATTGCAAACTGAAGGTCTTATCAGTTGCAAAAAATGGAGTCACAGATGCAGACAATTGTAACGTTTCACCCACAGATAAAATCGCTACTGGTGAGGAGATAAACATACCAGACACCGCACCACCATCTGGACGAATATCGCTGTCAAAATTAAAGACTTTCATATTCACACTAGCAATATGTCCACCTGCGTCAATAAAACTAATATCAATTTTATTGTTAGCTTTCACTAAATCGTAGGGAACTGGAATTTCAAGCAAACCAAAGAACCTAGAGCGACCACCTTGTTCATCGCCCGATATACTTGCAGTGGCTGTGAGTAGCTGGCCATTAAAAGTAACAGAAGGATTTAAAGAAGCCCCTAAGTCACGGCCCACTGCAATACGTAATATTGCTTCACCAAAGGTATTAGTTACTACCTCATTGATTTCAAAGTTATTTACGACATCTTGTGTAATTTCTTTAAAGTACTCAGTAGCAAAATATTTTTTCTCTTCAGAAAGGCCATCAATTTTAATATCAGCAGTATAAGTATATTCAACTATGATGGTGGCTTCTGGAGCTAGGTCAAAGTTATCAACGTCTACATCTGCATTGATCACTTCTAGTTTTGGCTTATCACCATCTAAATATAAGTGTTTTATTTTGACTGATTGTATTTGTGCTTCATTGGCACCAAATTTATGCAGCAACACTTTTTCAGATAACTCTGTTAAGTTACTAATAATGACATAGACTTTATCTTCATCAACATAGCTATCAACTAAGATATCAGCGTTGGTCGAAAGCGAATCAACCCGAGTCCCATTTACGTCAGACCACAGTTCATAAAACTTAACCATTTCTGTGAATACCCAGTTTTCACCTTCTTCGCCAGCACCTTCTTTAGCTTGACGCAATAGGCGCCAGTTATAAGGAATGTCATCGACGGTTCCCCATAACGCCTTGATAGGTACAAATGGAATAGAGGTCTCAACAGAATCAGGGCGATCTAAAAACTGTAGCAACATTGGGCTAGCTGTTTTTAAGAACCACCAATCACGAAGAGGTGTCCAAGGGGCTTTTTCCATTGGTCTATTACGCCCACCATATTCTGAAATAAGGTGTTCTTTGGTATGCCCTAACTTAACCATTGAGTAATGGTCGATCATATCTAGGGTTGCTTCTATACGACTACCTTTAAAGCGATTATCGTCTTCTAAATCATAAAAATGAGTAGAATACACATCCATATATTCACCGCTGGTATCAATGAATAACTTCATTCTCTCTTCCCAGCGGGCAAAATTTCTTTCTTCAAAAATTGGGAAGGCAACGGTAAATCCACCAATTTTTACATCTGTATTAAATTTGCGTACACCTTCGGCAGCGTCATTATGAAATTCAAATACTTTAATTGGATCAATAGGCTCTTCTAACCCTAATTCATGTGGCGCATCGGTCACTTGGTATAAAGGTTCATTAAGAATTTCTAAATATTTTGGACTAGGATGACCATCAACTCCAGTTAGACCATCTGCGCGGAAAAATTCATTAACATATTGTCCTAAAAACTCACCAACGGCATCTCCGCCATTGGCTTGCCAGCCTTCGCCATTACCACAACAAGGAGAGGTTTTCCCTAAAAAGTGTTGGCGAGGTTGACCACCGACCATTAAATCACCACGTTCATCATACTGATGAACAGTCGCTTTATTTACACCGTACGCTCTTTCCCTATTATCCTTACCGCGAGCAGCAATATCAGCTGACTCTGCATACCCAGGCCTTTCTTCATCTTGCTTCGCCTGATTAAAGTTCCAAACAGTACCGCCGTTATCACGGCCAAAATACACATCTAGATCTTCCATCATATATTTCAGTTTATCTTCATCACCGTTCCAGTCATTGTCATAAACGGTTGAATGTAGTTTTATGTGTCTTGAACGTTCAAATGTATTTTTGCCGCCAACAGAATGTTTAACATTTAAATTAATAACTGCTTCGGTTTTTGCGAATAAGTCAAGGGGAAGCACTGCTAACCCTGCGCTAACTAGCAAAACTGGAAATCTCTTCAACATGGGAAGTACCTCTATTCTTTAAATTAGATCACGTAAACACAGGTCTGTTTTTGTTAAACCAATGTTAATTCAACGTGAAAACGAAAAGAGGATACAACAAATACAATAAATTGTTAACAATTTATTGTATTTGTGAACAATGTATTTTACCTATGAATGATTACACTTAATTCTTGCCAAATCGTTGAACAAAAGCGTCTACAAAACGCTGGGGGGAAGCAGGATCCATATTGAAATATAATGAGGGCTCTATCAATTCAATCTCCATAACAACAAACTCTCCTTTAAATTTCACTAAGTCAATTCGGGCATACAACACATCATCGGGCAAAGCCGCTAAACTATGTCTGGCTGCGGTTAACATTTTTTCATCTGGTTCTACGGTTAACAGTTGTCCTCCATGTTCTTCCTGCACCCTAAAATCACCTGCTTTAGGTTGCTTTAAAATAGTATGACTATATTCACCAGAAAAATAGAATAGCGAGTACTCACCCTCTTCAACGATACTTTTTAGGAAAGGTTGAACCATAAACTCTCTATTTGAAAATACTTCCATCAATTGCGTTTTTTGAGCAATGAGCTGCCCAAGTGTTAATCTATAAGTAAAGTCGGAATTAGCACTTACTAAAGGTTTTATCACTATCTGTTGCTCTGAAAAGTGTGAGAACGAATTTTCAATTTCTGCTAAATCGAATTTTTCGAACCAAAGAGAAGGCACAATATCAACACCTTGATTTTGCAACTCTTTTAAATAAGCCTTACTGATATTCCATTCAACTACTTTCAAACTGTTTTCTAATGTAGCGGAAGAGGCATCTATTTTACGTAAACACGCTAAAAACTCGGCACAAAATTGCTGATAATCCCAGGTACTACGTATAATAACGACGTCAAAATCATTCCAATTTACATCTTTATTTTTCCATGACACTTCTTCGGTTAACCAACCATATTGCTTTAATGGTTCAATCAACATCTGGTCATACACATAAAATTCTTCAAGATTATCAGTCGTTAACAGCGCACATCTTTTCATAATAAAACCTTTAATTAACCTTCCCAAACAACCAAATCATAGGTGTATACCTAATTGATATTCAGCAAATATTAAAATATGTAAATAACTTCACACATTTTTACAAATGCAAATAGGTATGTGACTTATCCTACGTTACTATATGGTGGTTAAAATTATAAATACAGGCACACACTATGAAAACCACATGGATGAAAATTGCTTTACCGGTGTTAATACTCCTTATCGGATTTGGCGGAAAGAGCGCTATTGTCGCGTCTGCTGACAAAGAGGAAGATAAAGAACCCGTTGATACGCGCCCTACAGTGAAAGTAGAAACTGCAATTGCCGAAGATTACCAAGTTAAAATTACCAGTTATGGTGAAGTGGCGCCGCTAGAAAATACTATGCTGTCAGCGCAAGTATCAGGCGAGGTGACGAGTTGGCATCCTAATTTTGTGGCAGGTGGTTTGGTGTTGCGTGGTGATGTGCTTTTTAATATTGAAAAAGACACTTACGAAGCTGCACTTTTACAAGCAGAAGCTAACCTCACGCTAGCTAAGTCTCAACTTATCGAGGAGCAAGCTCGAGCAGATGTTGCTAAAAGAGAAGCCAAAGGTTTATCAAAAAGTAAAGTGTCTGACCTTTATTTACGAAAGCCGCAGCTATTGAGTGCTCAAGCATCAGTAAAATCAGCTCAAGCAAGACTAAAAATAGCTCAACGAGATTTAGCAAACTGTGAAGTGAAAGCACCTTACGATGCGTTAGTAATAAAACGTAACTTAGGTGTAGGCCAGTATGTCAATAAAGGCGCTCAAATTGCTGAAATCTATAATATTGAAACTGCAGAAATATCATTTCCAATTGCCGGATTTGATCGTGAATTTTTACCTGTAGATATTGCACAGCAAACGGCCACAGTAAGTACCAAAGGTTACAATAAAATTTCCCGTGAAGCGACGATCAGCCGCGACTTAGGCATTATTGACCAAGACACTCGCATGAGCCAATTGGTAGTAAGAGTAGAAGATCCATACAGCTTAAAATCGTCATTACCCCCTCTTAAGTTTGGCCACTACGTAGAAGTGAGCTTTGCAGGAAAAACACTTAGCCAAGTGTATCGTTTACCTCAATCTTTAGTCACTAACCGCATAATTTGGGTACTTGACGAAGAAGAACAAATGCAACCAAAACGCGTTGAAATACTTCGTGAAGAAGGTGCTTACTTTCTAATTAGTGAAGGATTAGAAAACCAAGACAAATTAATTATGACCTTACCTGAATACCCACAAAAAGGTATGAAAGTTAAAATCGCAGAACCAGAACAAGACTTAGTCGTTCAACAATAAACAAAGGCATAAATCATGAACAGTGAAAATGAAAACACTCATGCCATGGTTGAAAAAACCGGCGCTGAAGAACCTAAACAAACTGGTCTCATAGCATTTTTTGCCAATAACTCAGTGGCAGCCAATTTAATGATGGCCTTTATCGTCATTATGGGCTTATTTAGTTATTCAACCATTCAGCGACAAATGTTTCCTAATGTTGAAATTAACTACATTAGCGTTAATGCTGTTTATCGTGGCGCCTCTCCTCAAGAAATTGAAGAAAGCATCCTGATTAAAATTGAAGAATCTCTAAAAGGTATTACAGAAATAAAAAAAGCGATTTCTCGCGCTTATCGAGGTAGCGGTTCGATTACCTTAGAAATACACAAAGACAAAGAGCTCACTGAAGTATTAGACAAAGTTAAAGCGAGAATTGACAGTATTGCTACCTTTCCTGGTGGCATGGAACCTCCTACTATTTCCCAAATAGAGTTTCGTCAAGACGTTATTGAGATGTCCTTGGTCGGCGACATTCCAATCACAGAGCTTAAACCCATTGCAAAACAGGTTGAAGACGAGTTATTGCAACTTAATAACGTATCTTTGGTTGAATTAGACTCACCTCTTGATGAGATTGCCATCGAAATCAACCCCGACATTTTACGTAAATACAACTTAACAATTGCTGATGTTACCCAAGCTATCCGCAAACACTCTGCCAACATTTCAGCCGGCCAGTTGCGCACTGAGTCAGGGATTGTAGCGATTAGAGTTGAAAACCAATATTACGATGGTGACGAATTCCGTCATATACCAGTAAAAATTGGAAAGAATGGCGCTAAAGTTTATTTAGAAGATGTAGCGGAAATAAAAGATGGCTTCACCGAAGGTAAACGTTACTTCAAATATTCTGGTAAAAATGCCCTATTTATGTCGGTTAAAGCCACTAAAGACCAAAATATGGTGCCCGTTGCTGAATCAGTGCATAAATACATTGAAGCTCGTAACAAAACCTTACCTGATGGATTAGAGTTGAAAGTATTAGTCGATATGACTTTTTATCTCAATGCTCGCCTAGACATGATGCTTAAAAACTTAACTCAGGGCGCTTTTCTTGTAGCCATAATGTTAACTATCTTTTTGCGCTTCAGATTGGCCTTTTGGGTAATGGTTGGTTTACCGGTTTGTTTTTTAGGTGCGGTTATGATGATGCCAGTATTTGGCATTACTATAAATATCTTGTCTTTGTTCGCATTTATTATGGTGCTAGGGATAGTGGTGGACGACGCCATTGTCATTGGTGAGGCCTCCTATAGTGAAATAGAATCCAAAGGGGGAGGTGTTGAAAGTGTTGTACGTGGCGCCAAAAAAGTAGCAACTCCAGCGACATTTGGGGTATTAACCACTATTGCCGTATTTGTACCTTTTGTATTTTCTAAAGGTCCAGAAGGCGCTTTCTTTATCAATATCGCTACTGTTGTGATCTTGTGTTTGGTATTTAGTTTAATTGAATCTAAATGGATTTTACCCGCTCATTTAGCCCACATGAAATTCACTCCTGTCAAAGAAACAAGTTGGCGGGCAAAGTTCAACAAAAAGTTCTTTGCTTTTGTAAATGGCCGTTACAAAAACTTTGTAATTCGTTGCATCGAATGGCGCTGGGTGGTTCTGATGACCTTTATTGCCGTTCTGATGATCAGTTGGGGGCTAATTTCGGCAAACTACGTACGGGTTGTGCCTAACCCTAAAGTACCCCATGATTTCCCAGCTATCGTTGTTGAAATGAACGATAACGTCGCTGATGACACCACTATTGAAGCCGTAAAAACTATTGAAAAAATGGTGTTGGATATAGAGAAAAAAGTCATCGAAGAGTTCGGTAGCCCTATGTTACAAGACACTATGGTGTTTAACCAAGGGCGCACTAGAGCCAGACTTATTGCACCACTGGTTATTGAAGAAGAGCGACATTTTGATGCCCTAGAATTAGCCAGAAGATGGCGAGAAGCTTTACCCATTATTCCTGGCATGAAATCTATCACCATTCAAGACAGCATTAATGGCGGTGGTAATGGTAATGGCGAATTTGGTTACATGTTGTTTGGTGCTGATATCGACATGTTAAATGCCGCTGGGCGCGAATTTATTGCCATGTTACAGCAACAAAAGGGCTTATTTGATATTAGCTCTTCTATTGACCCTGCAAGTAAAGAAATTCAAATCGATTTGTTACCTGTCGCTTTTGACCTAGGCCTAGATTTAGCTTCGATAGCCAATCAAGTTGGAGCCAGTTTCTTTGGTGGTGAAGCCCAACGCGTTATTCGCGATGGAGAAGAAGTGCGGGTCATGGTGCGTTACCCTAAACTCACCCGTGAGCGTTTTGCTGAATTAAAATATGCCGTTATCACAACTCCGAGCGGCCAAGAAGTAATGTTAGGGGACGTAGTAACACTGACAGAAAAGCCAGGTATTAACCATATTCGTAGAGAAGGCGGTTATCGCAGCGTTTATGTTTACGGCTCTATTGATGAAGAAGTTGTTGAACCTAACGAAGTCATTAAAGAGGTGAAGAAAAACCTTCTACCGAAACTTCAATCAAACTTCCCGGGAGTGAAATCTGAATTAGGCGGTGCAATCGAAGAGCAACAAGCCCAACAAGATGAACAGGTCGCATTCTTTATTGCTGGTATGTTATTGGTATACATTTTATTAGCCGTACCACTTAAAAGTTATGGTCAACCTATCATCATCATGTCGGTTATCCCATTTAGTTTTACCGGAGCAATTTGGGGCCATTACTTGTTTGGTATAGATTTAAGCATGATGTCAGCGTTTGGCTTAATTGCCGCAGCTGGGGTGGTTATCAACGACAGCCTAGTCATGACTGACTTTGTCAACCAAAGGCGTAAAGAAGGATACTCTGTACTTGAAGCTGTAACTGAAGCTGGTTGTGCAAGGTTCAGGGCCATTACGCTAACTTCTATCACTACCTTTGCTGGTGTATTGCCCATTATGTTCGAAACGAGTTTACAAGCTCAATTTGTAATCCCGATGGCTGTAGGTTTAGGCTTTGCAGTGTTATATGCCACTATGGTGACACTCATATTAGTGCCATGTTTATACATGATATTGGAAGACCTAAGGAAACGTTTTGGGGGATTATTTAAGCTGCTAGCGTGGCCGATAAATTATTTCGGTAGAAAATCTGCTAAACCTTCTTAATTGAGAATTAAAAATAAAAAAGCGCCAAAAGGCGCTTTTTTAATGGTTCATATCAATTCTATTGAATCAAACTAAAACAATTAGTTGTCATTATCAGCAATGGTTATTTTGCCACTAGTAATATTAATAAGTTCGGCTGTCAGATCTATTAACTCTGACGATGCTACCTCTAAATATGTCATGACATTTTCAGCATAAGTTGCTTGGATATTTTCAACATCGTATCGCGCTAATAACCTCGACACTGCACCTTCAAACTCATATTCATAACTCAAATCAAGCTTAGAGCGACTGACCTTAATTTTAGTGGGTAGGTCGGCAAGCACTTGAGCAACAGCATCTGAATAAGCTCTTTGTAATCCTCCGGTACCTAACTTAGTGCCACCAAAATAGCGCACCACAGCAACCACTATGTCTCCGTAACCACTGTGTTCCAGTACCTTTAGCATTGGCATACCTGCAGTGCCACTTGGCTCACCGTCATCACTCATGGAACGAATCGTGGTATTGGGTGCACCTGCAATGTACGCCCAACATACATGGTTAGCTTGGGGATGTTGGGCACGCAAGGCACGAACAAATCCATCAGCTTCTTGTCTCGAACTAGCGTTATCAGCCAAAGTTAAAAATTTGCTGCGCTTCACCTCAAGTTCTATCTGCCATAACTCTGCTGGGACTAGGTAGCTTGCTGAATTTGAGTCATCTTCTTTTGGCATACTGTTTTAATTCCACATGCTAAATTGTGCCCATAGCTAAATTAAGCCCGCATGCTAATTTAGGCCCACATAACTAGTATGGCAGCAAAGGCGATTAACAATAAACCGATTATCTCGTGTTTTTTTACTGCATTTTTTAACCAAAATACGGCAATCAAAATCGTGAATAACACTTCAATTTGACCTAAGGTTTTCACATAAGCCACATGATGTAATGCCATAGCACTAAACCAACAAATCGATCCCAAACAACTGGTTAGACTGGTACTAAAGGTCATTTTCGCGTTTTGTTTAAGCAAACCAAACGTTTGTGGCGTTTTCACACCAATATAAATCACCAGTAAACTTGTTTGAATACATAACACCCATAACAACACCCAAGCCGCACTATGGGGGAAAGGCACATCTAACAAGTGGGCAGCCTCTCTAACATATAACGAGGTAAGAGCAAAACACGTTCCGCAAGCTAAACCAATCAACACAGTTTTAAAACTTAATTCGCCTTTTTTGCCCCCTCCGCTCAATACAAAAACAGCTGCAGCACCAACAAAAATACCTATCCAACCGAATAAACTTAACTGACTTCCAAAAAACAGAGTACCCACTACCCCAGCTACTAACGCTTCGCTTTTTGCCAAACCTGCACCAACGGCGAAATTCTTTTGCTTAAATAACACCACCATCAAAGAGGTGGCAGCAATCTGTAATACCGAAGCTAAAAAAATAACAAACATAAAGTGGCCGCTAAATTGCGGAATAATTTGTTCAGAAAACTGATAAAGCAGAACAAGATAAATAAGAGCAATAGGCGGGGCAAATAGGAATCGAGCCAGCGTTACGCCAGACGTATTAACGCTCGCACTCAATTGACTTTGTAAAGCATTGCGAAAGGTCTGCATAATCACAGCACCTAAAGTAAAAAAGACCCAACTCACTATTACACCTTAACGATCCAGCTTGGACATATTACATAAAAAGGCATTTTACTCTTTTTTAAGCCTTTTGGTTATTAAAATAGCAATCAGCCTGCCTATAAATTTCGATGCGTTAATCTTTTTGTCTTTCCTTTTCAAAATAAAATACAGGCACTTCGCTTCAGGCTGAAGCGCTTTGCTGGTGCTTATCTTCCAGAATTATTGCTACTTAACGATTGTGATTATGTAAACATCTTGTAAAAATAAATTGGTAAGGCCGCTTGACAATCTAATTGCAGGACATATTATACGATGACAAGATATAAGTATTCACACACACAAAATGGAAGCACCTATGCTCTTAAATTCGCCTATAGATTTTCAACAGAGAATGAAAAAAAGCCTGACAGCACTAGCTGTTATCGCCGCTTGTCAATTACACACCACCAGCGTGTTTGCACAATCAGCTGAGACAGATGCAGCATCTGAAGAAACTGCCGAAATAATTGAAGTACGCGGTATTGCTGACGCTTACCGCAACGCCATTGCGGAAAAAAGAAGTTCGGCAACCATAGTCGATGCCTTGTCTTCGTCAGATATTGGCGCATTACCCGACCTGTCAGTTGCTGAAACGTTAGAAAGAATTACTGGTGTAAGTGGAGACCGCTTTAAAGGCAACGCCAGCGAAATTTCTATTCGCGGTTTAGGGCCATTTCTAGGTTTTTCTACGGTTAATGGCAGAGCAATTTCGTCAGGCAGTGGCAACCGCTCTGTTGCTTTCAGCCAATTTCCATCAGAATTAGTTAACGGCGTAACCGTATTCAAAGCACAAAAAGCTGACCTGTTAGAAGGTGGGGTATCGGGTTTAATCGACTTAAAAACCATTAAGCCTGTTGATTACGGCAAAGAACGTTTTCAAACAGAAGTACGCTTAAATTATAACCCTTACCAAGCTAAATTTAATGATGACAATGGTTTAGGCTATCGCCCATCAGCGTCATACACCAACAGCTTTGATTTAGACGACGGTGGTAAATTCGGGTTTGCCATTGGTTATGCTGGCGCACGCATCTCCTCTCCAGAAGAAAGTTACAATACCAGTTCAACACTTCGTAACTGTAATTCAGACTATGGCGTCGATGGCGGCAGCAATTGTAGTTTTAGCGATTCAAAAGCGGGAGCCAATGGTGGAGCAGCGAAAGATGGCGACTATTACTTTATTCCGAATCAATTTTATTACCGCCAAATGGAATCAGAAGAAGAAAGAGATGGGGTGATTTACGCCCTGCAATGGCAACCCAATTCAGATCTAGATATTAACTTAGATGGCCAATGGTCAAATAGACACTACTACGAAGACCGTCATGATTTAATGTTTGATGATGGCCGCAGACGTATTGCTAATTGGACGACCAATGACGAACACGCTCTGCTGTCATACACAGGAAATTCTAGGATCAGCTCTTACGGCGAGTACCGAGTACGTGAAGAAGAATACAGTGGCGTAGGCTTAAATATTGACTGGCAAGCTACCAATGATTTACATGTGGCTTTTGATGCGGCTTATTCTGGCACCGAACGTTACCAAACACGCACGTGGGCTCGTTTTAGAGGGGATAGAAGCTTTTACGATT
Organism: Paraglaciecola sp.; assembly: GCF_051252315.1. Lineage (GTDB taxonomy): Bacteria > Pseudomonadota > Gammaproteobacteria > Enterobacterales > Alteromonadaceae > Paraglaciecola. The sequence goes on from NZ_JBPOFP010000002.1 coordinate 48,732, forward strand.
GGCAAAATAGTAACGGCGAAGACTTCCCAACAATCAATGCTGTTTATACTGATTTCAATGATCCCGCTGGAAGCGCATCGAATTGGCAACAAGATATCCAAGATCTTGCTTACTTTGATGCAGACAGCGAAGCAAGAAACTACCGATTTGATATCGAAGACACCATTAAAAGTTACCGCCTAGACTTTGAATATGCGTTAGATGGCGATATTTTCTATGCCGTGAGATTTGGTAGCGCTATGTCGTTTCATGATCATGATAACTTTGGTGAAGAAAGAAAAAGTCTATCTACGCCTTCAAGTTTAAGACCTGAAAAAATTGCCGCTGCAGCGAGTAGCTGTGCGATTGACTTCCCTCAGTCAGACTTTGGCGAAGATGCAAACTTCCCGGTGAATAGTTGGGGAACTTTTAATACTCAATGCGGATACGACGTGTTGGTAGGTGATACCGACATGAGTGTCGACCCAATGTCTCCAAGTGAAAATGATGTGCGTATGAGTGAAGACATAACGTCATTCTATGCCATGCTTGATTTTTCTACAGAGTGGGGAGATATTTCAGTTGATGGTAATCTGGGTCTTCGCCATGTTACAACCGATATATCATCTCTTGGTATTCGTACATCTTACTCAGTAAACACTAATGACAGTGGCTTCATCTCTTTTACTGAAAACACTGGCATAAACGAATTCAGTAATTTAGAAAATAGTTACAACAATGTTTTGCCCAGTCTCAACTTGTCTTTTGGTTTAACTGATGAATTGCAACTAAGATTGGCGGCCTACGGTGGTCTTTCTAGACCAGACATGTGGTATTACGGATCGGCTCGAAACATTAGAGGAGCCTCAGAAGAAGATGAATTCACCAGTGTTGAAGCAGCTCTAAATGGCAACGTGACTGCTCGCGGAAATCCATATTTGGAAGCGCTTGAATCCAATAACTACGATGTCAGTCTAAGCTACTACCTAGGCACAGACACTATGTTATCCGCAGCCTTATATTACAAAACGTTTAACGCTCGATTTGATTCACTGAGTGGATTTGAAGATGTGGTCGTAGACGGTGTTGCCTACAATGTTGAAGTGCAAGGTCGACCGACAATTGTTGATGAAGACTCAAAAATTCAAGGTGTAGAATTAACTGTCATGCATCAGTTTTCGAGCTTACCGGCACCTTTTAATGGTTTAGGTACATCACTTAACTATAACTATGCTGACTCTGACTTTGAGACACCAGAAAATGGTGGAAGCATCACACAAGACGTCCGTGATATGGTAACGCCATCTGATATCGCAGGTTTATCAAAGAATACTTTTAGCGGACAAATTTACTGGGAAAATGACGACTTTTCAGCGCGTCTTTCCTACAAGTATCGCTCTGAATATTTAAAACCTTTTGGTAGCAGCTTAGCCCAAACCAATCGATTTGTTGATGACACCTCATCGTTTGATGTTGATTTTAAGTACGATATCAACAAAAACGTTACCGCTCGTTTTCAGATCCTTAATTTAACTGGCGAACCTTATGTTGAACAACGTGTAGCACACGAAGCGTACAACCGTATAGAACATTCAGGACCTCGTTTCTTCTTAGGCTTAAAGTATCGCATGTAACTTTCGAAAATTTAGTTAACCCTAATTGGGATAGCTAGGTACCAGGAGCTCGTGGTTAGGCCGCACCCTAACTGCGAGTTTTTTGTATCGAGTAAAGTAGAAATGGTGATTGTGGAGAACCCCAAACGTTAAACAAGTGTGCATTCCTGCGTTCGAGTCTTAGCACATAAATGTACATACTTAAAAATAAAACCGTTAACCTGTCTTATGTAATTGTAAATAAGTTTGATGCCATTGCACTAACTCTTCTTGTGGCATAGGTTTGCTAAAATAGAATCCCTGCAGACTTTGAATACCCATTGAAGTTAAAGCATCAGCTTGAACTTTAGTCTCAACACCTTCAGCCACTACGCTATAACCTAACTCTTTCGCCATATGTTGTGTCGCTTGAATAATGGCTTCACCACCTTTATCCATAGTAGCAATAAAGTTTTTATCAATTTTGACGACATCTGCAGCAATTAATTGCAGTAATGAAAGAGAAGAAAAACCTGTACCAAAATCATCCACCGACACTTTAATATTTAATTTTTGTAGTGCCTTTATCTTTTGAATAGCGAGGTCAATATCTTCGACAAATATGGACTCTGTAATTTCTAAGTGTAGGTTTTCTGCAGGAAACTGTGATTCCTTCAATACAGATTCGACAACTCCTACCATATTATTATGCATTAGTTGTGCTACCGAAACATTCACCGACAAATTCACCGTACTATCAAACGTCCAATGAGTGGCTTCTTTACAAGCTTGTTGTAATACCCAGCTGCCGATGGAGTGGATATAACCATTTTGTTCTGCAATGGGAATAAACTCTTCAGGAGAAATCAGTTCGCCGTCTAAATTCCAGCGCAACAATGCCTCACAGAAACACACTTTGCCTGTTTGGCTGTCAATAACAGGTTGGTACGTAACAAACATTTCTTTATTCTCAAGTGCGTGAGACAAACCATCTTTTAACCTTTGCTCCCGAAGAATTGACTCTCGCATTTGTTGGTTAAAAATACATACATCAGACTTAGCAGTTTGTTTTTGGGCGTACATAGCGGTATCTGCCAGTTCAATTAATTCTCGCTCATTGGTTGAATGTTGCGGATACATTGCGATACCAACAGTAGCCCCCACTTGCAATGAATTTGTATTCACTCTAATTGGCTGTGACAATAAGTGAATCAATTTAGTAGCAAACTCTTTGGCTTCAATCGCAGTTCTATGATGCAAGGCAATTAAAAATTCATCTCCACCCCAACGGCACAAATATTCATGATTTTGTGCTTGTACATACAACCTATGGGCAACAGAAGTTAATACATCATCACCGGTTGCATGACCATGCGCATCATTTATTCCTTTAAAACCATCTAAGTCAATAAACAACAAAGCAAGTGGCTTTTGTTCTTTTTCGGCTGTCGCAATCAAGCTTTTCAAACTTTCTGAAAATGCATTACGATTAAATAATTTGGTCAATGGATCTAACCGAGAAATGGTTAGTATTTCTTGAGTGCGTCGCTTCACTTTTTCTTCTAAATTCACATTAGAAGCGGCTATTTCAGCATTCTTTTTTTCTAATTCATCTAATAAATCTGCATGTTGGTTCTTGATAAAAATAGAATCAAGAACAAATTGAGAGGATACTTTTGCAGAGGAAAACATGACAAATACAAAGATGAGGCCTAATACACCAAATACATTTTGATAATATTCAGTAGATACCAAACACATTAAGGATAAGGGAACCAATAATATTGCAGCGTAACTTAGCGACAAAGCCTTGTTTGCAGCTAAGATAGTGGCAGAACCACCAGCCATTGCTGACATGATCACTATGGTGGCAGCCAGCTCGACAATATCCATCGAGCTAAAAAATAAAACCGAATAGACCCCTAACGAAATTGCCGTTAAAAACCGAACAATAACAAACCTGAACAAAGGCCCATCTACGTCATATTGCCTTCCTCTCAACTTAGCTTGCCAGTAAAACATATCGACTAAGCGACAAACCAGCAAGACGCACATAAACATCAACCAGTATATTTTAAGCGTTTTATCTGGGTTGTCAGGAAAACAAAAAACTAAGGCTAAACAAACGCACAAACTAACGAGTAAACTACCTGGGTTATTCCCATGAAGAAGTTCAAGTGAATCTCGTTTAATGCTCTGCTCGGATGTGGATAAAATATCCTTAATAATTTGTCCCTACTTATTGTTTCAGCGGTGCGTAATAAATTTCAAAGAATTCAAAGTGAATATTGTGTTCCAACTATCAACCACATTAATCATAAATAAAGAACAAGGCAATTGTAAATCCAACTTTAGATATTTTTTACCACGCAATGGGCACACCAAGGCTATCAACAAAAGATCCGGAATTTTTGTGTGTTAAATTGTCTATAGTTTGGCTAATTTGTTCTGCCACTTCTGCCACACTTGTTGGTGCTTCAGCTCCCCCCATGTCAGTATTTACCCAACCTGGGCTAATGGCACAAAATACAGAAGAATCCGTTTGCTTCTTGTTAGCTAATCTATTGGTTAATAGATTAAGCGCTATCTTACTTACCGCATAAGCATCAAATGGTTCGTTTGAACCTATGTTCTCTTGCAAAGAAGCAAGCCCTGTAGATATTTGAATAACCTTAGTATGCTCATTAAATAAGCCTGATAAAGCTTGAATAACCAAAGCCGGCCCAACTAAATTAGCATTGAAATTCTTAACAAAAACCTGCTGGCTCCATTCTCCAAATTGACTATCTATCGATACGCCGGCATTGTTTATCAACACCGAAATATGATCGACTTTATTAATGAGGAACTGTGCAAAACCTTGAATAGATTGTTCATCACATACATCTAACTCAGCTAAAGTAAGTTGACCAACATATTGAACAGACAAGTTTTTTAACTGAGTAACATCAGCTCCCAATCTATGTGTCGCGATGACTTGCCAACCTAACTGCAAGTAGCGCTGGCATAACCCTAAACCTATGCCGCGATTGGCGCCTGTTACAACCACTAACTGTGTATTGTTCATATATAACTGACTCACTTAAGTATTTGGAATGAATTTTGTTGGGATATCTAATTTTTTATCGTCGGCTCCTAAAGCAAAATCACTTTGATAGTAAGTGTTTGCTTTGCTCCAATCTACCTCAACTCGTTTGTCACCTAATACAATATTGCCTAGTTTTTGCCTAAACCACTCAGCTAAAGCCACATACTTTGGAGCGTTAGCTACATTGTTTCGCTCTAGTGGGTCATGTTTCAAATCGTATAAAACCAATTCAACATTCTCTACTGGCGCGGTTAAGCCCCATTTAATATCTTGACCTAATTGGTCTGGTTTAAGCAGGTTATTACTAAACGGACGTGTGCGCATAGAGAAACGGAAACGCTCAGTGTGAAGGTATGCTCTAGGGCCATAAACAAGATTGATCTCACCTAAAATATAGTCTCTTTTCACTTTGCCATTCATAACCTCAACTAGGTCGACACCGTCTAAATAATCGAACTGTTTATCATCGATATCGACGCCGGCAGCATTTAAAATCGTTGGTGAAAAATCAACAAACTCTACTAAGTCATGATTAATCTTGTTTTCTGGAATACGTTTTTTATCAGAAGAAACTACGATAGCCGCATTATTAACGGATTGTTGCCAAGGGCCAAATTTAGCTTCTATACCTTGTTCGCCCAAATGCCAACCATGATCGCCAACCGTAAAGATAATTAAGTACTCTTGATTATTTTCAGCACTATATTTTTTAAACGCTTGAACAGCATCACCAATTAAGTGGTCTCCATATGCACAAAAAGCATAATAATCTCGGATTGCTTGCTGCTTTTCTTCATGGGTATATGTATCCACTTTCATTACGTTATACAACTTAACTAACTGTGCAGGGAGTTTTCCTAGCTCTGCTTTTTTATCAAAGTCAGGAATATCATAGACTTTATCTTTAAAACGGTCGCGAAATGATTTGGGCGGTAACACTGGCGTGTGAGGTAAACGAAAACCTAAATTGATAAACTGTGGTTTTGAGGTATCTGCACCTTGGGCCGCTTGCCCCCAACTTGTTTTAAAGTCTTTATTTGGACTTTGTAGATAATTTTTCATCTCTTTGACAATATAATCGTCAACAGTTTCACCTACAGGTTTTGGGTTAACGCCAGACAGAATTAAGTTTTTATTTCCACCTCGCGTATATGAACGGATAATATCAAACTCTTTATCTGTATAGGCTTTAGCTGCAATATCATCTTGGGTTAGTGGTTCGCCGTTACGCTTTAAGTAATACTTTCTTTTTGTACCATTCGGATATAAAACATGTTCAGTTAAACCAACCATCGCGTTATTGCTGTCGTAGCCAGCTTTAGTAAAAATATCGCCTAAACCATTTTTCTGAATGTCATGTTTAAAGTGAACCTTATAATCAAACAATTTCGAATCATGGAAACCTTGCCCTGGCCCCCACTTATATATGTAGCTATCTACTTTCCCATAAGAAGAAGTAGCATAACCATTATCTCGCATGGTTTGCGATACAGTCGGTTTAATAAAATCAGGCTCTTGATGAGTTAATTCGAAAGCATAATGACCGTTTCTAAAAGGATAACGACCAGAGTGCATTGAGCCCCTTGAAGGCCCGCACACTGGAGAGTTGTTAAATGCCTTAGTAAACAACACGCCTTCAGCCGCTAACTTATCAACGTTAGGCGATTCTACATATCCAAGAGGGCTATGTTTTGTGCCATAAACAGCCTGATTATAAGCAGACACAGAATCTGGCCGTTGATCATCAGTAATTATCCAAAGCACATTAGGTTGTTTAGTTTTAGCAACCACCTTAGGAACGTCTATTACCGCAAACAGGCAAAGAATTAGACTTGCATAGCCGAATTTTAAAAATACTCTCATGGTTGTTATTTCTATCTCTCTATCATCTGACAGCGATATAATAGTCCACGCCAGACCACTTTGTATACAATTAACAGTATTCATATGGAAATTTTGTATATAGGGGAAATTGATAATATGCCGACTTAGTGTAGAATATTGTCAACAATAAACCATGAACAATGGGTTACTAATGAAATTAATGCCAAGTCAATCTAGAGCGCTATCCGCTCTTTTAAGCTGCCTACTAATTAGCGTTTCTGGGTGTGCAGACAAACATTCCACATCAAATAACAGTCATGATAGACAGCTTGCCGCAAGTATAGAGCACAGACTATCACTTCCTTCTTCTGAAATTAGAGTAGGTAGCCCAATAAAAGTGGAAGTCAACCCAAGCAGCCTAAGCCAAAAATTTAAATTTGTGGTTAAATTAGACGCCCCTTACGCAACACTGAGCATATTGAGCGGCAACAAGATGTTGGCGAATAACATCAATATTGCTAGTGAAGGAGTGAACACACTTAACCTTATTTTAGAATTTGAGAAAATAGGAAAACAGACCCTATCCCTTATTGCCAGAGGCGCCACGATAAACTTACTTTCAGCAGAGTTACTTCCAAGTAATATTGAGATTAGTCAATTCAAAGATATTTCAGCGGAAATAGGCCTAGTCACTGAAGAAACTTATAAATACGGCGGCCCAGCTATTGCTGATTTTGGTAATGATGGCGACTATGATTTTGCTTTAAATAACCATAATTTTATTCCTACCCAGTTGGTAGAAAATTTTGATGGAAAAAAAGTTTCCATCACTAAGTTGTTTCCCGGCCCAATGGATTATCACGGTTCGTCTTTTGGTGATTATGATTTAGATGGCGACTTAGATTTAATGGTGGCCTTTGGTGGTGGCAATGGCACCAACCCAACCTCTTATGCGTTGATGCAAAACAATGATGGTCAATTAACTAACGTGACCAGTGAAGTAGGTATCAATATTCCTACTCGCGGCCGATCACCTCGCTGGATTGATTTTGATCAAGATGGTGATTTAGATATTGGCTTTTTCAATGCCAAACGTCCTAATTATGACGGTGCTCAACAGGTGTTTTTCCGTAACAAAGGTGATGGTACCTTTGAGTTAGTAGACATTCCTGATTTAGGCCATGCTCCCGGAGAAAGAGTAGCGCTACATGACTTTAACAACGATGGTAAAACAGACATATTGTTATATTTTCCAGTGTCGTTGTGGCGTAACGATGGAGATTTTAAATTCACTAATGTCACAGATATGTTCCCAGAGTCGGTCCAAGATTTATCTAATGTGGTTGGAGCAACTGATGTAGATATCAACAATGATGGCTTACAAGATTTATACTTCGCCCGAGGAAAAACGGCTTACCAGCTGTCTCGTAAAAGTATCGACTTTAACCCACAAACCAAGCGGATTGATGTACGAGACGACGGTGAAAAAGGTACAACGGCTATCGATTTTACTGCACAAGATACCGTTCGTTTATCCCATATGGAGTTAACCTTCAGACAATACTGGGACGGGTTTGCGGTATTTTTAGGTGAACAAAAAACTAGAAAGATCGTAAAAGCAAAAGGTTTCCAAGTTACTCAGTTACCCGAAGAAATGAAAACTGCGGCAGACTTTTTAGATATCAATAAACAAGAGGCACAAGGTTGGCCAGAAAAACGTGATGTTAATGGCCTTTATATTGGACATATTAGCGATGACCACTGGCGAGCAGAATGGGTACGAAATGGCAATATCTATTGGCAAGTGACCTTTTCATTAACCGGCGTCAATACCCTAAACTATGACTGGATACCCAACAATCGTAACGAACAAGACGTACTATTGTTGAATCAAGGCGATCATTATATAGACGTATCGAAAGACTGGAACATTCCACAAGGTGGCAACCATGCGGGTGTTACACACGGTGACTTTAACAATGATGGTTGGACAGATCTTTTCGTTTATCGTTATGGCTTTTTAAAAGAGCGAGTCAATGACTTGTTACTTATGAATACAGGCAACGGAAGTTTTGAAATCAGCACTGAGCATGGAGCCAGAGTTGCAGCTGATCCAGGTCATGGCGACATGGGCCAAGCATTTGATTTTGATTTAGATGGTCGTGTAGACATGTTAAATGGTAGTGAAGAAGAAGGTCATTGGTATCTCTTCAAGAATACCAACCAATCAACAGGGAATTATGTGTTGATTGATGTGGGTTACAGTCCTAAACAAGGGATTGATTCCTACTTTGCCAAAGTAAAAGTCACCACTAAATCTGGCAAGCAGTACTTGAAACATGTGAGTTCAGCAGGGGCAATTCATGCCCAATCACAACTGAGTATTGTGCACTTTGGTTTGGGTGATGAAACAAAAATAGACAACATCGATGTACAGTGGCGTAACGGTGAAACCATGACATTTAACGATGTGCAAGCCAACTCGACCTACACCACACCTAAGTAGCCTATCCCGAGATATGGTTAAGTAACATCAGGTTTATCGAAACTTGCTAAAAACACTAAGCCCAGTATAAAACTGGGCTTTTGTTCTGAAATACAGGATAACTCTGTGACTAATTTACAAACCTAACTCTGACAACCCTGCATGATCCTCTGGTCTAGCACCATGTGGCCAATGAAACTTTCGCTCACTTTCTTGTATTGGCAAGTCATTAATACAGGCAAAGCGCTTTTCCATTAAACCATTCTTATCAAACTGCCAATTTTCATTTCCATAAGATCGATACCACTGTCCCGAATCATCATGCCATTCATAGGCATATCGCACTGCAATCCGGTTTTCAGAGTAGGCCCATAACTCCTTAATTAGGCGATATTCCAGTTCTTTATTCCATTTACGGGTTAAGAATTGTTCAATTTCTTCTCGGCCAGTAACAAACTCAGCACGATTTCTCCAAGCACTGTCTTGAGTATAGGCCATTGCCACTTTACTCGGATTACGATTATTCCAACCGTCTTCTGCCATACGTACTTTTTGTTTGGCTGTCTCTTCGTTAAAAGGTGGAATGGGATGTCTCACTTCTTCACTCATAATTAGTCCTCTATGCTTAAAATGATATCAATGAATATTGATGTATTAACACCAAAGGAGACAGATTGGTCTACCTAACACAATAAATTAATAGACAGACTTGTCTACGTCAAGAAATTTATCTACCCTTAACACTCTTTAATTGAAAGTGATTGCAATACAAACTTAAATGAAAGAAAACAAAAAAGACTTGTTAATTGATGTGGCGCAAAACTTGTTTTATCAACAAGGGATCAGAGCAACTGGCATAGATTTGGTCTTAACGAATTCAGGCATAGCCAAAAAAACCTTATATAACCATTTTAGCTCTAAAGAAGCGTTGATTATCGCCACCCTAAAACGGCGAGACCAGCAGTTTATGCTGATGATGGCAGAAAAAGTCGCCCGCCTTACCGAACAACAAACGTCATCCAAAGAGCTAAACCCTGTTTTAGCATTATTTGACGCCCACCACGAATGGATAAACTCTGATAATTTCCACGGCTGCATGTTTATTAATGCTTCAGCGGAATTTCCGGCGCCAGAAGATCCTATTCACTTAATCTGTTTACAACATAAACAAAATATAGTCGACTACATCGAAACTTTGTTACCACTAACTATCAGTAATAAAAAAGCCACTGCCTTACAACTTACTCTTCTCTTAGACGGCACAATTGTAATGGCTCACACCATGAACGATAAAAGCTCTGCCAAACATGCCAAACTAGTAGCAGAAGTAATATTAAGTCATTAGAAAAAGTGACTTGCAGGTGACTAGGAACGAAAACATGGAGGATTTCTTAGCATTATTTTAATCTCACAGGTCCGCATTTAGAATCAAAAACGCTGAATTTTGGCACTTTTTTCAATAAAAAGATTGAGACAGGTAAAGCTTTATAAACGCCCTTGAATCGAGTAATTATCTCTTATAACCTAAGCTATCTTTTAACCCTAACTCGGGTTATTTATCTTAAATATCAGGGAGTAGCTTTGCTCAAACTCATCAGTTCGCTTTGTTATGTTTTGACTACAATGTCAGTTGTTTTTGCCAGCGAAAAGACACCAGACCAAAATATTTCGGTCATGTCTCTAAACATTTATGGTTGGAAAACCATGCCGCAAAAGGCAACCGATTATGCAAAATTAATTCAATCCGAAAATATAGATGTTTTAGCTATCCAAGAAGGCGCTGAAGATTGGGAGATCACTACCCAATTCCCTACCGATTACAGTCGTGCAGTGGCGTTACATGCCGCTCTTGAGGAAGAAGAAAAAGAATGCTGGCAACAACATTACCAATTATTCATTAATCAATGTGCTGGCATCAAGTTCATCAAGGCAGAGCGGTTTGATTTAACCAACGGACCTAAAGCAACCAGAACTGGTGAATATGCGCTTTTAGAAAAAGCGGGTCATCAGTTTTTATTTGTAAATATTCATTGGGACCATCAATCACCAGACACCCAGAAGAAAAATGCGCAAGAAACAGCAGCTTTAATTCGACAGCTACCAGCACATCCTTTAATACTTGTAGGTGATTTCAATTCACCTTGTAGCGGTTCAATTGTGTCTATTGCGTCAAATCAGGCGAAGCTAAACTTAATGGGCGATGGAGGAATTGATTGTATATTCACCCGTACCTTTGAAGGCAGCGCCAAGGAGATAGACGCTAGCCCTTCTGACCATCCAGCGGTTGTAGCGCTTCTAAAGGTCCCTCTGGTAAAAGCGCCTATGGTAACGGAATGATCCACTGATCATTTTTAATATCCAACTTACCCTGCATTTGTTCAACCACCACTTTATCCACTATCTCAACGCCGCGTTTAGCCATATTGGTTAACGTATCTTCACCCGCTAGGTTTGGCGTACGATCAGGGAAGTTTCGGCGGGTACGATGGATCCAATAACCATCTGCCATTTCAGATTTACCAAAGGTATCTAGCACACCTTGATATCCCAACATAAAACCTAATAAACCGCCCCATGTCGCAGTGGGATTGTCAGAATCCCAACCCGATAAGGTGCCAATTTGAATGGTTCTTTTTATATCACCTTGACCGTAAAACAAACTAACTAAACTGGCAGCAAAATTTATTCCCGCCTCAAACGGGTCTTTATATTTATACCCATCAGCTTGTTTAATTTGATAACGCTGATAGACCGCATCTCGAGTTTTTTCCCAATCATTTTTGTCAGGATTATTTTGGTAAGACTGCCACACAAAGTCATACATTTTTGCTGGATAACTGTTTTTAGGTAATTGCCTTCTGGCCTGTTTTGCCAACCATTCAACTCTATCTTGTATAGACAGGTTTTTATCTGCTTTTAAAACTAAGGAATGCATCACCACATAAAAGTTCGCTATCCACTGCGCTTCGTCTTTTGCCGACACACTAATGGGCAAATTAGCAATATTAAGCGCAATATCACTACGTATTGGTGCAAATAAGCCAAATATCTCTGTGGTTAATTGAGCGTCAATCATCATGTACTTGGAATTGTTTTTTGGTTCACTAGTCAAAGGTGGCAACATTCCCTGAATCATTAAATCATGAGCTCGCTGATTCGATTCCCACAAAAAATTCTCTTTTTGTGCTGTAGAATCTGGAAATTTTTTAAATAAAGGAGCGCTGTCTTCAGGATATATATGTTCAAGCCAACCGGCTCGAATTTGAGTGGCCGTTAATAAACTGGTTTGATGTTTGTCGTGCAAGTGTAAGTAGATGTATTCGATGTCGGTATCGTCATCCGACCCCCATGGCTGATTAGGTTTTTCAAAATAGAAATCGATAACAGAAGCATGAGGCACATATTCTCCCCACATGGCTTTTAAATCTTTTGTTCCCCAATCCTCATCAGTATAAAAAGGCATGGTTTTAGCCGTACCCACTTTATCCATTTCAGTAATCAAGCCCGTCCAATTTGCAATATTCTGCCCTAACCAAAAACCGTGTAATCTAGTTTGATAGTCACTACGAGAAACGTTTACAACTTGAGGTTTAGCCACACCAACCAAGGGCAATAAACATAACAAAAACAAACAAACCTTAGAAATTTTACTCATTATGTACCCTTTGCTCAGTTTTAAAATCGAATGAAATCATACTCGTTTAGTTGATTATAGTAATTAGCTACTTTTACCTAACATGCGAACTAAGGTTATGTCTTTATCAATAAAATGATGCTTTAACGCAGCGAGAATATGTAATGCCACCATAGATGACAGTATGTATCCCAAAACAGTATGACTAGCATAACCTAAATCTGACAATCCTTTATGAAAGGGTTGTACTTGCCCTGCAGCATTCAAATTTTCAGGTATAAGGTGCATTCCAAACAAGGCAACGCCATAGCCGCCAAAGCCACTCAAAATTACTCCACTCAATGGCATAAGCACTAAAAGCAGCAAAATGAATAAATGTACCACTGTAACTAATTTTTGGTATTTAGTGTCCTTTGCATAGGATTGCCATGGCTGCTTAATTCGCCAATAAAGCCTGGCGCAGATGGCCATAATGGCCACAACACCAAAAGATTTATGCAGGGCATAAAACTCATAACTTTGGGTATTTTTCATATAAAACCCAAGTACTAACATACTTAAAATTAAGGCCGCCATGCCCCAATGAATACCACGGGTAACACTCTGGTTGTTCGTTTTCATATTCAACTCCAATTGATTCAACAACTGGAATGCTAACTAACTACAATGGCATAAAACTACTAGGCTGGGACGAACGAACAACTTGTGTGATGAGCTAAATTTATGAATTGACGGAATAACTGGTTTTGATGTCAAAGAACTAAACGGAAGAAACAACCAGTGATTTTAACTGACTCTTATGCCGCTTACTCACAGGCACAGTCTGTTGATTTGACAAAATTGCCAGCCCACCACCATTATCTAAATTAGTTAACTTTTGTAATTTATGCATATTAATTACATAACTACGATGAACCTGCTTAAATTGATCTTGAGGCAAGGTTTCTAACAGACTTTTTAGAGTAGTACGATGTAAATAGGTCTGTGAATTAGTTTCAATTTCTAAGTAATTACCTGCGGTTTTAACACTAACAATATCGCTGTAAGGGATGCGAGTATTTAATCCGTTATGTTCAATCAAAATACTTTGTTGTTGTGTGTCTAGATCAGATTGAACAATCTCCATCATTAACTCTCTGCTCTTTTCTGGCAAAAAACCAAATACCCATAAAAATAATCAGGCCCGAAGAATACTTAGGAAACAAGTGTACTAAAGTAGAACCAGCCTCAGCGGGATACTCACCAGTATTAAGCAAAAGCCGCGCAGTGAATACCAAAATTAAAAACACTACAACCGCCGCAAAACGGCTTTTCCATACTGAGAACCCGCCAAATTTGTTTTCTAGCCCATAGATAAACAATGGGCTAAGTAGTGCCCAAACGCCCCACTCCTTAAAGAACCATCGGAGCGAATCAACAAAATCAAATCCAATCCCTACGCCGTATTCTCGCCAAAAAACGCAGTACAAATTAAACAAAACAAAAAACACCGTCCAGCCTAATAAATTTAATTTCATCAGGCTTTTGAAATGTCGGTCAGATGTATCTTGTTTTAATTCGCTCATAAATATTCAGGCACAAGAATGGATTTGAAAAATATAACTTAGCAAATCAGAAGCCTAGTTAGAAACAGTTTACCTTCAGAATTGTTATAAAATGTGAAAACAATATCTTGAAGTTAATATCGTGTAAACATATTCCAAACCACAAAGCCAAATGTTAACATTTAACAACATTGGAAATATTTTTGATTCGTGACGAATAAAGCGAATTGAACATGTTAAAAGGTTTTAATTATGAAATTTCACATTCAATTGATTGTCAGTGGCTGTATTACACTGATACTAAATTCGGTAGATGTATTAGCTGCCCCTTCACAAAAAGCAGACATACCAGATAGTCTAAGCCTGTTTAATTTTGAACAAGGATTTAATCTGGAGTCTGCTCAAACAACAGATGCCACAGCAAGCCTTGTAAAACAAAGTGGGTCTCAACAATTACTCTTAGAAACCGGCATAACCTCAGGTGCACCTGGCGTTATGATCAAACGTCCAAGTGGCAGCTGGGATTTAAATCCCTACTATCATGTGAAAATGGATATCACCAATGCAGGCGAACATACCGCTCGCATCATCTTTAAAGTAGGCGACCCAGAAGATGGAATGGAAGCGTGGCAAATGGAAATTCGTTTTGATTTAGAGCCAGGGCAAACTAAGACAGTTTCTGACGATATTATTACCTCACCATGGCGTTTTTCAAAACCACTAGAGTTACTGGCAATGCGTGCCGCTCCTGGTCAGGCGAAGTCCGATTTGAGCCAGATAGATCAAGTCAAAATCACCATTAACTACCCAAGCAACAAACACAAATTACTCATAGACAATGTTCGCGCCACGAATCCAGTACGTTTGGTAGATCCAGAAGGGTTCTTACCATTTGTTGACCGTTTTGGCCAATACAAACATGCTCACTGGCCCGGAAAAACTTTGTCTGTGGACGATATGCGTCAACAAGCTATAGAAGAAAATCAAGAGCTTTTAGCAAAACCTGGTCCCACACATTTTAATCAATACGGTGGTTGGAAAGACGGACCTCAGTTAGAAGCAACAGGCTATTTCCGCGTCGAAAAATACAACAACGTTTGGTGGTTTGTTGACCCTAAGGGGCACTTATTTTGGTCTCACGGTGTAGGGGTTGTGCATACCGGCACAGCAACAACAGGCACCACAGACAGAGAGGACTATTTTGAATGGTTGCCAGTAAAAGACAGCCCATATGGAGAGTTTTATTCAAAACGTGGACGTGCATCACACGGCTATTACAAAACTTTACCAAGGCGAGAAACCTTTAACTTTACTGCGTCAAATCTATATCAAAAATATGGCGAAAATTGGAAACAAGAGTTTGATAAGGTAACCCATGCAAGAGTTCGTAGCTGGGGAATGAATAGCCTAGGCGTAGCGTCTGATAGACAACTTACCATGCAAGGCAAAACACCCTACACTGAAACCGTTTGGGTAAGAGGAACCAAAAAAATTGAAGCATCTCAAGGTTATTGGGGCAAATTTCATGATGTCTTTGACCCAAGTTTTAGAGTTCAATTAAAAAAGGCTTTAGCTAATCGCCAACATACAGTTAACGACCCGTGGTTGTTAGGCTATTTCATCGAAAACGAACTATCATGGGGCTCTGAAGGCTCTCTAGCCATAGCAACATTAGAAAGTCCAGCTGACCAGCCAGCCAAAAAAGAGTTTATCAAAGATCTAAAAGCCAAATACTCAAGCATAGATAAACTTAATGCAGTGTGGGGGACGTCACATGCGTCATGGAAAGCATTATTGAAAACCACTGACAAACCTAATAGAGCCAAAGCTTGGCAAGACATACAGACATTCTATAAAAAAATCGTAAATACCTACTTTTCTACCGTTCGAAACGAAATGAAAAAAGTGGTACCCAATGCCCTATATCTAGGCTGTCGTTTAGCATGGGCAAATAGCGAAACTGTTATTCGTTCAGCAGCTAAATACACCGATGTCATCAGCATGAATAAATATCAATATAACGTCACCAATGTAGGTTTCCCTGAAGGAGTAGACAAACCCATACTCATTGGTGAATTTCATTTTGGATCACTCGATCGTGGCGCCTTGCATTTAGGCGTAGTGGAAGCCAAAAGCCAATATCACCGAGGCGAGTTATATACTGAGTATGTGAATAGTGCCCTACTTAACCCCTATATTATTGGCACACATTGGTTCCAATACGGTGAACAACCACCGACAGGCCGAGGCGACGGTGAAAACTACAATGTCGGTATTGTCGACCTTGCGGATAAACCCTTTCCTGAATTACTTAAGCATATACGAGAAGTAGGATACCGCATGTATGACTTCCGTAATGCAGCGGCTAAAAATAATGAAATAGTACAACCTAAAAAGCACACTAAGTTAGACGTAGGGCAAGTAGACGAAGACGCACATACTCGATCCAATTAATAATAGTAAAGCGCAAAGCCAGTTGTCTTTGCGCTTTAAACTACTTGTCCTGCTACCCAACCGCTAGACCAAGCCCATTGAAAATTGTAGCCCCCTAACCAACCTGTTACATCCATCACTTCGCCCACAAAATACAGGCCTTTTACCTTTTTAGACTCCATGGTTTTAGAAGACAGCTCGTCTGTGTCTACTCCACCTAATGTGACTTCAGCAGTGCGGTAACCTTCTGTGCCATTAGGTTTGAGTTGCCATTGATGAAAAGCTTGCGCTGCTTGTTCTAGTTGTTTGCCTTGGTATTGCTTTAAAGGTTTGTTTTCAATACCTAAATAAGGCAATGCAGCTTGTATATACCGCTTGGGATAATGCTTGGCTAATGCGGTACTCAGTTGCACATCTGGCTGGTTTTCTAATGTTTGCTGCAAATATGCCAACAGGTCACCATTAGGGTATAAATCAAACTCAACAGTTTGACCTGGCTGCCAAAATGAAGATATTTGTAATACAGCAGGACCACTTAAGCCTCTATGGGTAAACAGAATATTTTCATTAAAACTTGTGTCATTGAAGCTTGCACTGGCATCGAGTGATATACCACTGAGCTCAGCCAATACCGCCTTGTCTTGCTCGTGCAAAGTAAAAGGAACCAAGCCAGCACGAGTAGGTTTTACCTTTAGGCCAAATTGTTCTGCTATTTGGTAACCGTAAGGGCTGGCACCTAGTTTTGGAATAGACAGTCCTCCAGTAGCCACGACTACTGATTCGCACTGATATTGGTCTTGGTTGGTTTTTAGTTCAAATCCACTATCCATTTTTTCTATGGACAAAATTTCACATTGGTTACTCACCGTTGCCCCAGATTTTTCACATTCTTTAAATAACATATTAAGTATGTCTTTAGCGCTACCATCACAGAATAACTGTCCAAGTGTTTTTTCATGATAAGCAATGCCATATTCAGCCACCAGCCCAATAAAGTCCCATGGGGTATATTGGCTCAGCGCCGACTTACAAAAGTGGGGATTATCACAAATAAAATTTTCGTGGCTAGCGTACATATTGGTAAAATTACAGCGCCCACCACCCGACATAAGGATTTTCCCGCCAATGCGTTTTGCATGATCTAACACCGCAACGCTGCGACCTCTTTTAGCTGCTTGGGCTGCACAAAACAATCCAGCAGCTCCAGCACCAATAACTACAACATCTAGCTTTTTCAACGTTTGGCCTAATTCGACAATAATATGGCCGAGATTATAGGGGAATAAACGCTAAATTACCTATAAGATTAACACTCAAAATCAGGAGGATAAGCATGTCAGCATCAAATCAAACACAAGGAAAACTCCTTGACCTAAGTCACACTATATTTGATGGTTTAGTGACTTACAAAGGTTTACCCGCTCCGGTAATGTGCGACTTTTTAAGCCGCGAAGAGTCAAAGAAGATTTATGGTGACGACGGCTATCAAGTACAAATAGGTAAGATTGAAATGGTGACCAATACTGGCACCTACCTAGATTCACCGTTTCATTTTGACGCTGAAGGTGATGACCTTTCAGATTTGCCTTTGGAACTACTTGCCGATCTTCCAGCACTGGTGATTAACGCAAAAGATGAAATAGAAATAGGCCTAGAGTACTTTAAAAATATGGATGTAGCTGGAAAAGCGATACTTGTATATACAAACTGGAGTCAACACTGGAATACAGAACTTTATTTTGAAGATCACCCATATTTAACCGAACAAGCCGCGCTTTGGTTAATTGAAAACGGCGTAAAACTAGTGGGCATAGATTCACACAATATTGACGACACTCGAGGCAAACTGCGTCCCGTACATAGCCACTTATTGGGTAATGGCGTATTAATTTGTGAACACATGACTAACTTAGATAAGTTGCCAAAAACAGAATTTAGATTTTATGCGGTACCCCCAAAAATCACTGGGGTAGGTACCTTTCCAGTTAGGGCGTTTGCCAAATTAGGCTATAGCTGAATCAGTCTATAACTTTACGCTCCATGGGCAAATGTTTTAATTTGCTCAAGAGGCATATGGTCTCCTTCATCTTTGCCATGATAAACCTCTCGAACAACGCCTTGTTCATCAACTAAAATAGACAAAGGCATAATGAACATACGAGAAGACACCTCTCTAGGAATATAACCAGCTAACAGTCCTTTAAGGACAGTACCAAATCGAAAAACCATACCTTTTAACATACCAAGAAAGGATTTTTTCACCCCAAAGGATTGGTAATACAAGCGATCTTCATCAGCTAGAATTGGGAATTGAGCCAAATGTTTACTGGCATATTTTTTCAAATGAGAAAGTTCTGCCTCAAAAATTGCGACGACTTCAAATGCTTCACCCAAATCTTTTTTGATTCTAACCAACTCTGCCACACGCATATTACAAAAAGGGCAAGTAGCAAATCGAAAGAAGGTAATTAGATACCTTTTTCCCGCCAGAGATTGATTATCAAAATTTGAACCATCAATTGCTGGCAATTGTATGTTGGGTATTGTTTGACCTATTTCCATTATTGTTCCTTTTTTCGGCTACTTATCGCATTGAACATCCGGTAAGTAACTTAGGAGAAGGCTAGATCCACCAATAAATTTCACGATTTTAGAAATTAATTAGCAGATTAATTTAAATAACCTCTACATTCTGAAACCACATTTGTTGCCAGCGTTTTACCTTATCAGAAACCATAAGATGTTTAGGTGACACAATAGTAAGCTCTAACAGGGCCTGCTGATTAACTAATAATCCTGAATTTAAGCTAGCAATCAATTTTCCATTATTATAATAAGTGGCTGCGATCAAATCTCTACACATTCCACAGATCATAAAATCTGCTAAATTGTTTCCTTGTTTTTGGTTGACCATTTGACCATGGTTTCTAATCTGAACAGATAACTTTCCTTTAGGGTCAGAAACATAAGCGACCCCATGCTGAGTACAAAAGTCACAATCACAAACCCGTGGAGTAAAGTTCGATATTGGCTTGGAAAATTCGACTTTTACGCTTACGTTTCCGCAGTTACATTTGGCATGCTCGATATTCAAGGGGTCTACCTCATCACTATGAATTGGTATCACAACCAGCCATTTTGATGGGCTATTCTAGCGGCCTCGACTCGGTTTTTAGCATTTAACTTACTGGCTGCTGAAGAAAGGTAGTTACGCACAGTGCCAGCTGATAAAAACAGTTTTTCAGCTATTGCCTCAGTAGACATACCATCTTTCGCCAACCTTAATGCATGACGTTCTTTGTCTGATAGAGGGTCCTTCTCCATCCAAGAATCCACCATCAACTCTGGCGCTATTGCGCGGCCACCTTGATGCACTTTTACTATGGCGTCAATCAAGTCCTGTGAAGGTGAGTCTTTTAACAAATAACCTTTCACACCAGAATCCATTGCCCGACGTAAGTACCCACTTCTAGAAAAT
Organism: Paraglaciecola sp.; assembly: GCF_051252315.1. GTDB lineage: Bacteria > Pseudomonadota > Gammaproteobacteria > Enterobacterales > Alteromonadaceae > Paraglaciecola. The sequence continues at coordinate 68,789 of NZ_JBPOFP010000002.1, forward strand.
GTCGTTAAAATAATGACTTTACTAGAGTCATTCTGTTTATGTAATTCGTGAGCTAGTTCTAAACCAGTCATGCCAGGCATTTCAATATCGGTCAGGACTATATCTATTTTCTGTTCTTTGTTAGTTGTCACAAAATCAAGAACATCTTTGCCATTGCTAAAACTTTTAACGACTTCTAAATTATCTTCTAAGTCTAAAATAGTCGCTAAAGCATTGAGTAACATAGTTTGATCTTCAGCTAATACAATTTTAATTTTTGCCACTTTACTTTCCTTACTCAAGCACTGAATCTGGCACAGAGATTATGGTGGATGTTCCTAAGTTTTGCCCACCGCTAATGATACTGACTTGCCCCTTAATTTTTTGCACTCGTTCTTCTATTCCCTTTAGCCCAAAACCCGAACTCGTGGCATCACTAATCCCTACTCCGTCGTCTTTTACATTTAATCTAATACTATTGCCCTGTCGACTGACTGTCACGCTTACCTGTGTGGCTTTAGCATGTTTTATAATATTGGTAACTAACTCTCGTAACACTATGGCAAGCTCTTTATTGCTGGCGAGATCAAGTTCTAATTCTTGTTCTTCAACACCGACGAACTCATAACTGAAATCAACATCTAGGCTAGCAAACACATGTTTTGCATTGGCCAGTTCACTCAGTAGGTCACTCGACCGATAACCCGATACTACCTCTCTGACCTGACTCAAGGCATCACGAGATATGTCTTCTAATTGTTTGATTTCGGTACGGGCTCTTTCTAAATCTTTGTCTAGACTTTTTGTCATACCCTTATCAAGCAAACGATTAGCCAAATCAGCTTTCAGGGTGATGACCGAAAAAGTATGACCGATGAGATCATGCAAATCTCTAGCAATTCTTTCTCTTTCAGCCACTTTGGCTAAACGTTCAGCTTCTTTTTGAGAAAGTATCAACTCTTGCTTCTTTTCGTTTAAGGCGAACTGGTAGATGTTGAGCAAGCCAACAATCAAAGAAAACAAGATGCCAGGTAAATAAAAATACGCTTCTAACTTAAACAACCAACTTATTAAGGCCATCCATACCACTATGCCAGCCAAGGTAATAAAGGAAACCTTAACCGGTTTCAAACGACTACAAAAAGACGCGGCATAAATAAAAAAAGTTTGCGCGCTAGGTGTATAAAGAGCAGACAAAGTGCCTATTACAACAATGGCCAATATATGAAAAATGACATGTTTTCGGTCAACCCAATAAACACGGAAATAGGCAACTAAAAAACAAACAGTAGCGATGGCGGTCCATAACCAATGTATTGGGTCATTTGAATAATACAATACCGGCCCAAAAAACAATGGTAGATATATTAGCCATACATAAGGTGAAAATTGCTCACAAAGATCTCTTGGTAATAAAAAAGCGTCAATGGATTTTAGTAAGTTTTTCACCTTAAATATTTCCTCATAAGTCTTATTAAAGTTGTTTTCTTTTATGTGCCAGTAAAGCCAATCCAAAAAATATGACGGCAAATAAAATTAACGCAAATAGATGGCTTACAACAGAACCACCTATGTCCTGCCCAGTGACTTTAAGCGCCAATTGCGATAAATGGTATGGAGGCAAAAAGTTAGCAAATGATTGTAAAAAGCTGGGCAACATAGTGATAGGCAGCCATAAGCCAGACAAAAAAGCCATAGGCAAATAAATCGCATTAACAACTGCTGCTGCACTTTCGGCTTTTAAGACCATACCCAGCGCTAAACCTAACAAACAAAAAGGTAAACCACCCAAGACCAAGATAACGGTTAACAAGGCTCCTTGAGTCAGCGTGATATTAACCTGAGCTAAAAACAGTCCAATTACACCTAGGCATACAATAATCACAGTAGAAAATATCATAGAAACGAGCAACCTACTGAGAATTTGTGCTGATGCCGGCATAGGTGAAGCTTCTTTAATATCTAACCAACCTTTGCTTCTTTCTACGGCCAAAGCTGCGCCAAAAGAAAACAATGCAGGCCCCATTACACCAAAAGTGCCGTAAGTGACTAATAAATAAGTTGAGGCTTGTATGTCTTGCTGATTCATTAATACGCCAAAGAACAAGTAAAATATGGCTGGAAACAAAATGGCAGGCAGAGCAAACGCAGGGTTTCTAATGGTTTTCAACCACTCAAATTTAGTTTCTAACCAATAAATCTTTAGTGTCTTTTCGAATCCTATAGTTGTGTTTCTACGGTTTTCTATACTTGTATAGTTCACGCTGCTTCTCCTTTATTTACTTGACTTTTATTGGACAAACTTTGATTTAATTGGTCTTTATTTAATTCAGTAAAGGCTTGTTCTAAACCAGCCTGTGAAACAGTTAAGTCTTCAAGGTTCGGGTAAAGAGCCAACAATGTCAGTAAGGTTTGATTAGTGTTATTAGTTTGAATTGCCGTGTATTTACCAGATACATCAACACTCATGATCCCATCTACACTGGTAAAATCTGTTAGGACTGCTGGGGTAATAAAACGAATGGTAGTTGAACTCACACATGCCTTTATTTGTTGGCTAGTGCCACGCTGGATAATTCCCCCTTCTTTAAGCAAGACAATTTCGTCAGCCAAATTATCTGCTTCTTCTAAATAGTGTGTGGTTAAGATAATTGCCGTACCCTGCTTTTTTAAATCTCTAATGGCGTTCCACAAACTTTTTCTAGCCGATACATCCATTCCCACCGTTGGCTCGTCTAAGAACAGCAATTTGGGATTACCGCAAATACTCAAGGCAAACAGAAGGCGTTGTTTCTCACCTCCCGACAACTTTTTAGAATAGCGGTGTTGTAAAGATTCTAATCCCGCATAGGCAATAACTTGCTCGTAAGCCATAGGGTTAGGATAGTAACTTTGGAATAATTGAATATGTTCTTTAATTTTTAAGGTTTCAGGCAAAGATGCTACTTGTAACATAGCGCCAGTTTTTTGTTTCACACCAAGAGAGCCTGGCTTTGAAGAAAATACATTTATCTCGCCTGAATCGATTTTTAGTCGCCCCAACAAAGTATTGATTAAGGTTGTTTTGCCAGCGCCGTTAGAGCCCAAAATAGCTAACACCTGGTTTGATTTTATTTGTAGGTTAATGTTGCGAAGCGCTTGCTTTGTATCGAACGTTTTATTGAGGCCCTGAATTGAAGCAACAATCTTTGAAACTGCCGTTTGTTGAACTGGGTTAACTTTCTGCATGTCAAATTCTCTAGTTAGGAAATACCTTGGGTTAACTATGCTAGAAATTCAAACCAATGATTAGATACACATATCATCAATTTGACATGACAAATGTCATGTATTTAAGATAGTGACCAAAGTAAGCCGCGACGAATTTATATGAATAAACTGGTTTTAATTTTAATGGGCGCGAGCCTGTTAATCGGCTGTGCAAACAAAGATTGGCGAACCGCATCTCGAGAGTCAGCTGGCATAGCTTCAGATCCAGCGACAGACAAACAAGCTGTGATTCAGTTTTACGCTGCAGATGCCTTCAGTTGGCGAGGGTGGTTTGCGGTACATACTTGGGTAGCGATAAAACAAAGAAACGCTGAAGAATACACTGTACATGAAGTAGTAGGTTGGCGTGTTAATCGCGGGCTGCCTGCTTTACATCAATACCTAACCACTACGCCAGACCGATATTGGTATGGCTCTAAACCAGAAATAATATTGTCAATTAAGGGAGATAAAGCCAGCCACTTAATACCCAAAGTCACGGCTGCTATAACCCGCTACCCATGGAAAAATGAATATTCGGTAGTACCCGGCCCAAATAGCAATACCTTTCCTGCATGGCTTGGGTTACAAGTACCTGAGCTAGGTTTAAATATGCCATTTAGTGCCATTGGCAGTGGTTATGCGAATTAAACAATACTTAATTGAAGCTTTTAGTATTTTTTAAGCTTCTAGCCCGTGTACACAATCCAATAAGGTTTTCTTTGCAGATTCTAGATGCTGTTTCATTGCCAGTACTGCGCTAGCATGATCATGAGATATTAAGTTTTCTAGAATCGAGATATGTTCGTTGATAGCAATTGTAAAACGTTCTAATTCACCGCTTTTATCCCACTGATAGTGATAGTGACAAATAAAGGAAACAATATCGTAAAATTGACTAATAAAGCGATTCGGGTTTTTATCTCGCAACTTAAAATGAAAGGCCTTATCAAGATCGGGAAACTCCATAAAACGGTTTTCCATATCAGCCCTCACTTCTTGATGAGCTCGCAACAAATCGGCAATTTCTGTCCAAATTTCGTCATCTTTAGGGGCTCTTAAAAGGTCATTTAGTGCACTCATTTCTAACATTTCTCTGAAATCAATTAACTCTTTTGCAAAAGCTTCATCAAATTCCACCATTTGCCAGCGGCCCCTTGGAATTTTTTTAATCAAACCATTATTTGAAAATTTAATTAAAAATTCTCTAACACTAATTGTGGTGCAACCGGAGTTTTTTGCCAAACTTAGCTCTGAAAACCTATCACCAGGTAACAATTTTCCATGGTGAATCAACTCCATAAAATATTTTTCGATCTGTTCATCTTTAGTTGAAGATTTGTTTTCTATATCGAAAAAATCCTTCTCTTCTGGTTGACGTAATACAACTTTGCGAGAACCTTCTCGTTTTACTAGACCATTTTCAATTAAGTGTTCGACACAAGCTCTCACAGTAGTTCGACTAATACTAAGTTGACGGGTCAACTCCATATCATTTTCCATGGTATTTTGGCCTTGAGCCAACTCGCTAATTTGAGTTAACATTCGGTTAATTGAGTGCTTGAATAGATATGTTTTATCTGACGACATTTTTATTCCAATTTATTAGTATTAATACCCATCTTGTTAGCCTTTATAACATTCAACTATTTGTTCTTGAACACCTAAACCGTCAATACCCAAACGCATGACATCGCCTTCTTTAAGGTAGATAGGTGGATTAAAACCTAAACCAACGCCCGGAGGTGTGCCCGTGCTAATAATATCACCCGGTTGTAAACTCATATATTGGCTAATGTAGTGCACTAAGAAAGGTACTTTATAAACCATAGTGTTGGTATTACCGTTTTGAACTTTCTTACCATTCAGCTCTAACCAAATACTTAAATTGTTAGAATCTTCAATTTCATCTGGCGTTGCTAAAAATGGTCCCACTGGACCGAAGGTGTCACATCCTTTGCCTTTACACCATTGACCAGCTCGCTCAATTTGATATTCGCGCTCTGATAAATCATTCACTACACAGAATCCGGCAACATAATCCATGGCATCTTCTTCAGAAACGTATTTCGCTTCCTTGCCGATCACCACACCTAGTTCAACTTCCCAGTCACTTTTTTCTGACTTAGGGGGTAAAACAACTGCGTCATTTGCACCAACAATTGAAGACGTAGCTTTGAAAAACAATACTGGTTCAGGTGGTACGTCCATACCTGATTCTGCAGCATGATCTGCATAGTTAAGTCCTACGCAGATCATTTTACCCACTTCAGCCACTGGCACAGCAATACGTACATCGCCATCTACCACTGGTAACGTCGCGGTATCAATTGCCTTTAATTTTGTTAAGCCGTCTTGAGAGAAAAAGGCACTATCATAGTCTGCTATGTGTGCTGAAACGTCTCTTAACACGTCGTCTTGGCCAATAATGCCTGGTTTCTCACTACCTAGGTCACCAAATCTTACTAATTTCATAAATACCTCTATTTCTTAAATTCTATTGTTCGTCTTAGTTGTTAATGGTGACAAAACCACCATCAATCGGGAAATTTGTGCCAGTGATGAAAGTGGCTTCATCTGAACATAAATATTTGACTAAAGCGGCTATTTCATCCGGTTGTCCCATTCGACCGATCGGTTGGGTTTTTGATAATGTTTCAAACATTTCGTCTTTATTATCTGGATAATTTTTTTCTAAGTATGCGTCAACAAGTGGTGTATGCACTCTCCCTGGTGCGACGCAATTACAGCGTAAGCCATCACTAACGTAGTCTTTAGCTATGGAATAAGTCATGGTTAATACTGCACCTTTACTCATTGAGTAAGCTAACCGATCTGGAATGCCCACACTTGACGCAATTGACGCCATATTCACCATGACACTTGATGGAAGTTTTTTCATGTGAGGGACGGCAGCAAAAGCACAGTTGTATACCCCCTTCACATTAACTTGATACACCTTGTCTAGCTCTTCTTCTGACGTTTCTTCAATCGTGCCAACTGAGCCAATACCCGCGTTATTTACTAAGATGTCGATTCTACCGTGCGTTTCAGCTATTTGGTCAAAGACACTGATAACTTGTTTGTGTTCGGCAACGTTTAAAGCATGGGCTTCGGCTTCTCCACCTGCACTTTGAATTTCTTCCACAGCTTTTTGCGCAGATTCTAACGACAGGTCAACGATCATGACCTTGTTTCCTGCTGCTGCAAGAGCTTTTGAAATGGCATATCCAATACCGCTACCACCACCAGTGACTATTGCTACTTTTTGCGTATTCATGTTTGTTTCCATTACTTCTGTTAATTGCCCCGTGGAAAATAACTAACGGGCTAATTGATAAAATTGATTGGCCGTACCTGACCAGAATGCTTGTTTCTCGTCTTCGGGCCACTCACTGGCAAATTCCTGTGAAAGCTCTAACCAACTGATGTAATCACTTTGAATATTCAGCACTGGCCAGTCACTTCCCCACATCATGCGCTGTGATCCAAAGGTTTGATAAACTTGGTCAAAGTATGGCTTAAAATACTCTGACTTTTGTTGTTCTAGATTGGCTTCTAAGGTTAAACCTGAGACTTTGATGTATACATTTTTAAGGTCAGCGAATTGCGTAATTTGTGCTGCCCATGCTTTAAATTCACCATTGGCTATATCTGGCTTGGCGCAGTGGTCGATCACTATTTTTAGTCGCGGGTATTGAGTTGCTATGGTAAAAATCGCAGCTAAGTGGTCGGTACGTACTAAGGCATCAAACGTTAGGTCTAAGGCAATTAAGCTCTCTAACACAGGCTTAAATTCTGGATTCAGAATCCACTCGGGATCTTCAATATCCTGCAACATAGGTCGAATGCCTTTGAACTTGGGATGGGCTACCAACTCCATTAAGCGTGGCCATACCAACTCTACTGGCGCAGAAAGATCCACCCAACCTACAACCCCAGAAATAAACTCATTGCTGTTTGCCTGTTCGATTAAAAAATCGGTTTCAGCATCAGTGTCTGCCGCTTGGACTAGAACACTAGAAATAACCCTCTTAGATTCAATCACTTGGTGATAATCGTTTGCAGTAAAATCTTTATAAAGTGCAGATAGTCCTGGCGTTAACCAACTGTAGTCAGCACGCTCTAATCGCCACAAATGATGATGGCTGTCGATAATTGAAAAGTCGCTTCTGGTCATTAGTTTGCATCTTTTACCGGGATGGGAGCGTCAGGATGCAAGAGACCTGCTTCTTTTAGCTGTAACCAGAACGCGGTTGGCACATCATGATAGAATAGCTCAACTGTTTTGTTAACACGTCTTTCACTTCCCATGCCCGGAATTACCGTGGCAACAGATGAATGGCCCAATGGGAATTGTAATGCCGCAGCCGCTAAAGGCACATCAAATTGTTCACATACATCTTCAATTTTACTCACCCGGTCGATGATATCTTGAGGAGCGGGTTCATAGTTATAGTGAGGAACTGATGTACCCTTCACACCCGTCGCTAATATCCCTGAATTGTATGGCCCACCTAGAATGATAGATGCACCGTGCTGTTCACACTTAGGTAAAAAGCTATCAAGGGAATCTTGCTCTAGAAGCGAATAACGGCCCGCCAACAAGAAACAATCCCACTGGCCCAATTCCATCACTCGCTCACAAATTTCTGACTCGTTCACACCTAAACCAATCGCCTTAATTAGGCCATTTTGTCTGAGTTCAGCCAGTGCTTTATAACCACTTTCTGATAACTGTTGATAGTAATAAGAGTCTTTATCGCCGTGTGTATCTACACCAATATCATGTACTAACAAAATATCAATTTCTGCCAGACCTAAACGCTGTAAGCTATCTTCAAAAGAGCGCATGATGCCATCGTAGGTATAGTCATAATGCGCATCAAATGGCATAGGTGTATCAAAACCATATCTGAGTTCTTTAACATTCGCTTTGCTATCTGGCGTTAAAATACGGCCAACCTTAGTTGAAATGACATAGTCTGATGAGGGTAATTCCCTCAGTGCATCTCCAACTCGACGTTCACTTAACCCTAAACCATATCTTGGCGCAGTATCGAATAAATTAATATTCGAGTTAATAGCAGCGTCTAATGTGCAGTTAGCTTCTTCATTTGAAACCGCTTTATACAAATTTCCTAACGAAGCTGCACCAAAACCAAGCTCAGAAACCTTTAGGTTAGTGTTACCAATCTGTCTTTTCTTAAACATTCTTTATAACTCGACTATCTAACCGTAGGTAAACAAGAGGGGCCAATGGCTTCAAATTTTTTGTACGTTAAAACAAACTCTTGATGCCCTAAATCTTCAGATTTAGATTGTTTGCCTTGCGCAACTTCACGAACAAGTTCATATATTTCAGCGCCCACTTGTTCAACTGTCGCTTCGCCTTTAATTACCTTACCGGCATTAACGTCCATATCATCAGACAAATTGTCGTACGTCTCTGGATTAGCACATACCTTGATCACAGGAGAAATAGCTGAACCCACTACTGAACCTCGGCCAGTTGTGAATAATATAATGTGAGAGCCTGAAGCAATCATTTCAACAATTTCAGCGCTGTCTACTATATTAGGAAAACCAAACATAGGGTCACCATCTGGAACAACATCCATTAGATACAAACCACCTTGACGCGGAATATCACCTGGTTTTATCAAGCCATGGATTTTTGAACTACCAGACTTCGCATATGCACCCATTGATTTTTCTTCTTGAGTCGACAATCCACCTTCGGCATTGCCAGGAGCAAAGCTTCCGTAACCCATGTGTGTGTAATAATGCTCAGCCTTTTCAACTGATTTCATGATCTCTTCGCCAAGCTCAGGTGTTATGGCGCGCTCCGCCATAATTTGTTCACAGCCAATTAATTCACCCGTCTCTTCAAACATACAAACGGCATCATCAGCGATTAATTTATCAAAGCAAACACCTACAGCTGGGTTGGCACCTATACCACTAGTACCGTCTGAGCCTCCACAAATGGTACCTACTACCAATTCACTAATATCCATGGGCACAATTTCGGCTTGCTCGGCAATGTTACTTATTCTTTTTACACTGGCTAAACCCGCTTCAATCGTTTTACGGGTACCTCCATTTTTCTGGATCACAAGCGTTTCGACCGAACGACCACTTGCTTCAATGGAATTTGCCAACTTTTCTCGATTAAAACCTTCACATCCTAAAGAAACAATCAAGACACCTGCTACATTTGGGTGTGTGCAAAGCCTCTCCATGATAGTCAATGAGTAATCATTTGGATAACAGCCGGGAAAACCAATTAACTGGACGTCATCTTGGCTAGAATCGTTAACAATAGATCTCGCCACATGGTGAGCACATTCGACTAAATATGTAACCAAAACAACGTTACGGATACCTTTACGACCATCCTTTCTTAAATAGCCTTTCATTCGCTATCCTCTACTTTCGATTGACGAGTATGGCTAGCTATGTAATCACTTTTAATATTGTGTAAGTGAACATGTTCGCCAAAGGTTATATCTTGAGTGGCAGAGCCAATAGAAACGCCATATTTTAAAATTTTGTCACCTTTAGCAATTTGCTTTCTAGCAATTTTGTGGCCCACCGTAATATCGGTAGACATAGTCACTGAAGCGCCTTCTAAAGTAATTGAGCTACCTGTAAGCAGCTCTTTACAACATACGAAAACATTGTCTTCTTTGTTCAGTAGAACAAAATGTTTATTTATCATTCCTACATCCTAAAAATATTTTTCTAGCAGGCCTTACATTTTTTGTACTAAAACAGCTTACCTGCATTGTTGAAAATATTTGGCTAGCTATTTACGAGCTGCATTTGAATATAATTCAATTTAATCACTTATAAATAATCCTGTCAATGAATTTATGTATTTCTATATTTAAAGATACAGGATATGCAAGTGAAAATAAATCACCTTTTTTGTAACCTATTGTTTTTTTGATAACTTGTACTGATAATTGTGGAAATTAGATTTATAAATAAGAATGAAATAAGTTTATTACTTACAAAAAAGCACATAACCTAATAAGTTACATAGTTCAGAATGTGAGTGATTTATTTTAAGTGGTACAAAACAAAAGCAGGTAAACGTGTACTTTTTCTACTTATTTATATATAAATACAGAAAATCAAATAAAAACAAACATAAAACAACGAGCCACTATGTCTTTAAAACCTATAATATTATTCGCTAGTTTAGGTTTAGCCTTAACAAGCTGCACCAATACAAGCAATTCGAACGACTGGATAACCTTGTTCAATGGTAAAGATCTAAATGATTGGACAGTAAAAATGCACCATTACGAAGCCGGCGACAATTACGGTAATACTTTCAGAGTTGAAGATGGTTTACTCAAAGTACGTTATGACCAATACGAATTTACCGATGAGTTTGGCCATATTTTTTATAAAACCCCGTTTAAAAACTTCCACCTTACCGTCGATTATCGTTTTAGTGGTGAGTTTGAAAAAGGCGGACCCAAACATGCCGTGTTAAATAGCGGTGTGATGTTCCATAGCCAATCAGCTGAGTCACAAAATAAAGAACAAAACTGGCCAGTGTCGGTAGAAATGCAATATTTAGCTGACTTAGGTGACGGTAAACGCACCACTGGCAATATGTGTTCGCCTGGAACAAATATCGAGTTTCAAGGAAAGGTTTTCCCAGGACATTGTTTGAAGTCCAATAAAAAAGCCTTACCAAAAGATCAATGGGTAACAGCAGAATTGGTCGTACAAGGAGCTAACATCAGCCAATACATCAATGGAGAGTTAGTACTCGAATACTCAAACCCCACTTTAGATGGCAAAGATAGAACTGTAAAAGGAAAAGACGATGAATTCAAACAAGGTGGTAAACCTTTACAGTCGGGTTACATCGCTTTGCAAAGTGAAGGTCAACCGATTGAATTTAAGAATGTAAAAATTAAGATTTTAGACTAAGTTGGAGAGGTATCCCAATTCTGCTTAAGCGACTAACATAGAGTTACGCTCTATGTTAGGGGCTTTCCTACCCGTTGGTTACTTTGGTTGGTAAACTATACTATTTCTTTTGCATAAGTTATTCGCAGCAACGCCTGCTCGTTTCGCGCTCATATCAAAGCCAACAACCAATACGTAGGAGAGAATTTCGGTTTGTTGGGCCTTTCCGCTTAGGGTGAGGTTATTAAAGTTAGTCTTGTGTTTTTTACGTAAAATAACGTTCGCGTGCTTTTCTATCTTTTGCTGGAGTTCTTCACAACTAGCAACAAATAATCGACCTTGCGCTTTACTAAAACCAGAGAACAACAAAGTTGTGATACCAAGTATCATAATAGGGTTTTTCATTTCTTCTCCATACATCATTGCAAAAGCAAAATTAAAAAAGTAATTAGGTATAGATCAACTTAAGGTATAAAATTTTTATACTTAATTTAAATCGAAAAGTACCCTATAGAACAAAAATCAGACTGTCACGCCCTTTTATGCGAGGAAAATGTAAGTGCATGACAGATAATAAAAAATAATTTAGACTAAAGTATTAGAAGTCAGACCAGTGTGCCGATGCTCGATAATTTAAGATATGAAAAACCATACATAACGCACTTTGCGTGTATGACTAAAATAAGCACTGAAGTGAGTTTTAGGTGACCCTTTTTATGTGCGCCAATCGATTCTCAGGATTTAAAAATTCCTTTAAATTTCTAAAGACATCACAAAAAAAGCCGCTTTCGCGGCTTTAATTTATAGTGAAATCTGTGACTTGTTTACAGACTATTTAACATTGTCTCTGCGTCACTCACTTCAAACTTACCCGCTTGCTCAACGTTTAAAGCAGTCACAACACCATCATCGACTAACATTGAATAACGTTGTGAACGTACACCACCAAAGGTTGAGGTTTGCATGTCTAAACCAATCGCTTGAGTAAACTCTGCACCACCGTCAGCTAACATAGTCACAGCTTCAGCATTTTGTGTTTCACCCCAAGCGGCCATGACAAATGCATCATTCACAGAAAGGCACAAAATTGAATCAACACCTTTTGCTTGAAGCTTGTCGGCAAGTGTTATGTATCCAGGCAAATGCGCTTCTGAGCAGGTAGGTGTAAAAGCACCCGGCACGGCGAATAACACAACTTTTTTACCAGCAAATATGTCTTGTGTGGTTGGGTTAGAACCTTCACCATTTTGACGTAAACTAAACGCTACTTCTGGTAATTTTTCGCCTACTTGTATCATCTTTAATCCTTATTGATTTTTTGCTAAATAGTCAGTTAAATTATCTTTAAACCAGTTTTCTACTAACTGCTTTTCAAATCCATACGCTTCATTTTTATATCGTAGAGATACCTTGTTCATAAACGAGGTATCACGAATATTTTCTTTGTTTTCAAGTAACACATTATCGCCACCATCTAACAACTGGTAAGAAAACTCCATACGTGGTGGGTGCATTTGTTTAACCACTCGATAATTTCGTGAGAAAGTTTCGCCAGCCAAATCCAAGTCGGTTACGTCGAGTTTTAATAAATATCCATCTGGCAGCTTTTTAGCTAAACGTTTAAGTACTTTTTCAATATTGTAAAATGCATCTTCTTTGGTGTTTCGCATTCCACTAAAAGAGTCTTTTACGTCTACATATTTATCTGGGTTGGTCCACACGACTTCAACTTTGGCCATGGCCATAACTTGTAAACTGCATACAGCGCCAACAACTAGAGTAAAAATTTTAAAAAGTGGTTTCATAATTAACTATCTCCTATTCAAGAGTCTCATTTATTAGACCATGGTTTGTTAAAAAAATGTGCATGATTACGATAAAAATTTCGTAAATACATAGATATTCAGTTAACCATGTTTAATAAGTGTAGTGCACAAGCGCTTCTAGGTAACCATTTATACGATGCGGATTACAAAATGTATCATTTAGCCCTAAAAATCATTTACCAATAAAAGTGACGACAAACTCAGCTCCGCCTAACGCCACGGAATCATGAATACTAAACTCAGCGTTATGCCATTGTGCAATGCGCGTGACTATGGCTAATCCCATGCCATATCCTGATTTTTTACCTTCGGACATGTCTCCTCTAGTAAAAGGTTTAAGTAACTCCAAACGTTTATCTTCGGCAATTCCGCTTCCGTCATCAGATATTTTAAGTACTACCTTATTTTTCACCCTCACCAATTCAATTCGGATTTTGGTGTTGGCATGCTCTAAGGCGTTATCGATTAAGTTATTAAGTAACATAGCCAAATAATGCTCATCACCGTCAACATACAATTCGCCCTTTGACGCCCATTCGATTTTATTATTTAGGCTTTCTTGCAAACCAACACATTGATTAATCAATGAATTTAAATCAATAGCATGTTGGTCGACCTTGACCATAGCCTGTTCCATACGAGCATAATTTAATAACACCGCCACTAGTTTTTCCATCTCATCGATATCACGACTTATATGCCGTTGATATTTGTCTCGGTTTGCTGGATTGTCGGTTTGTTGTAAGGCTTCGATTCCAAATCTAAGCCTTGCTAATGGTGTACGTAAATCATGAGAAACCGCATTTCCCAATAACTTATTGTCATCCACCAATATTTGAATACGTTGAGCCATGCGATTAAATTCCATTTCAATATCGGCAATATATGAAGTTCGGGTAATGGTGACGCGTTGATCTAGCGCTCCCTCTCCGAAAGCCTGTGCACTTTTACGTAATTGTTGTAAATGTCGGATTAGCGGATAAAGCCAAATCAGTACGATACCTAAAATTCCCAAATAGAAGACACTGGTAAACACCAAGCGAAGTCCTTCGTTGCCATCTTTATCGTTTAATTTTGGGATAGATAAAATCAATACTTGTTGCCGACTCGGCAACAAGAAGTGAATTAAGATATTGTTCTCAGACTCTAACTCTAAAGGTATACCCGTGGAGAAGTTGTTTTCTAGCTCTAGAGGTAATGGTAACTCAGAGCGAGAAATTAGAGATAAGCCTACATGGCTATTGGTTGACCATGAGGCCAGAAACTGTTCTGCCGCAGTGTGTCTATCTAAAGTGTTTGCGAGTGCCGAGCCCATTTGCCGATAAGATAAAAGCTCACTACTCGATTTAGTTTTATGCTCCGACAAATTCATTTGCGCAAAAAAATTATCTAGCGTCCACCCCAAACCAATCGCCGCAGTCAGCACCACAAACAATAGTGACAGTGATAACTTTTTCATTTTATTACTTGCCTGAATGACATGCTTACCAAGCGTCCTTTACAAACAAATAACCTTTACCCCAAACGGTTTTAATTCGATAAGGGTTTTGTGCATCGTCTCCTAACTTTTTTCGAATGCGCGATACAAGAATATCAATTGAACGGTCAAAGCCATCGTATTCAATGCCTCTCAGTTCAGTTACCAGCTCTTGCCTACTCACAACCTGTCCCGCAGCTTTGGTTAACAGACAAAGCACGTCAAACTCATTAGAAGAAATAGGGATCTTGCTTCCTACAAGCTCCACATTACGGGCAGAAAAATCTAAACGAAGCTGGCCAAAAGTCAAAATGTTTGTCTCACCTTGAGGGCTAACATGATTTAGCTCGCTGCGACGAAATAAGGCTTTAATTCTCGACAACAATACCTGAGGTTTAACCGGCTTAGTCACATAATCGTCGGCACCGAGTTCTAAACCTAACACTTCGTCAGTCTCTTGATCTCGCGCTGTCATCATCAATATTGGTCCAAGATAACAACCTCGCACAGCCTTACAAACATCAAAGCCATCTTTAACCGGCAGCATAATATCTAATATCACGAGATCGGGTTGATCTTCTACTATCAGCTCAATGGCCACGTCGCCTCGGGTCACTAAGGTCACAAGAAAACCGTTTTCACTTAGATAGTCACTGAACCACTCGGCCAGTGACTGATCATCTTCTACCAACATAATGTGTTTGGCAGTTATGTCTTGCATTAAAACAATCTCCAACTGGCTTTGGGGCGTTTTGATGATTTGTACACCCAAGCTACGGTTATTTTTTGCAAAGCTAAATCAATACTTGAGTCTTTAGCCCGCATTACATAACTACGGCTTTGCTGTGCTTGAAAGTCATAATTTAACTGTCCATTGGTTTTCTGAGTCCAGCATTGCAAAGTCGTGTTCTGATTTGTGTCGATTAAACAAAAATCTCCTTTATTCGAATTGCGCCAATTAAACTGAACTTGTTGATAACAAGTTTGCCCCTGCCGCAAAGCTACACAGCGTTCAGGCGTAATGCTGAGCTGCATCATAGATTGATTTATGGCACTGTCCTCTGCACCTATCGCTTGATAATTACCACTAATAAAGAGTATTAGTACAATAATTAAGTTGATTAGAAAGAGACCCATCCTAGTCATATTAATAGTCATCTGATTACGCCCCTATCCTAAAAAACGTAACTGATACTAGTACTAACAGACATGGCATCTGACCTGTCGTTGATAAACAGCGGGCTCTTATCGTCATCTCCAATGACACTGCCATAACGCGTCGTTGCTCTAAACACCCAATCTTCAGAAATAGGATAAGTGACACCCGCTTCTGCCGTAAATCCTAATTTGTCTTCACCCTCAAAAGCCTCAAAGTTAGTTCTGGCGGCTTCTTCTTGACTCACTCCTAAATAATAATCAACAAACTTGGAATCGTTGTAATTCAAACCCAACATGCCATGAAAATTCCAATTACGATATTGCCAGTTTCTGCCAACTAACGCCGACGCTGATGTACCTTTACTTTTACCAGCAATATCGTGTCTAACACTCAACTGAATCGTATTGCCAGCAAAGTATCCAGTAGCTCGGCCACCAGCCATTATGGAGACCTTTCTGTCCTCTAACCCGATAAACCTGTCGTCCAAGTCTTCCCCAAGGCCATTACCAATAGGAGTAAGTAAAAGATCAAATGACCAACTTTTGGAATGATATGCGTTATAACCTAAAACAAAGGGTGTCTGGCTCTCACCATATAAATCTACGAAAAAGCCGTTCCAATTGTAACTTCCGTTAATAACCACACCCAAACCCGAATAATCATCATCGTCTTCTTTGGTTAAACTCGCCCCTTTACCTGCATGTGCTGATAAACCTAATTCAAAATAGTTTTCTGGCTCACTATTAATTTCGGTATTGTTACGTAACGAATGTGAAATATCTGCCGCTAGGCCAGTGGTTGCAGTCCCTAAGGTGATTAGTGCTAAAACTAGTTGTTTAGTTAAATTTTTCATGTGTATCTATCCTTTTTTGTAAAACACCTAGGCATTATATTTTCCATGGTTGCCTAATTGCGTAACAAGATACAGCGTCTGTAACAAAATGTAGCGAGCCGTCATGTTCAGTCTCAACAATATCTTGGAATAGTTAACCCCGTGGCAATTCCGTCAGATATATATCAAAGCGATTGGCTTTACCCTTCATTTCAATATTAGGTTTTTTGTCTGCTAAATAAGGAGCGCCTGAAGGCCGTTTAACCACCACTCGTTTTTTTGCAAGTAACAAGGCTGGCTTCAATAACCTATCCGCATCCTCATCTGGACCCAGTAATAGCTGAAATAGTCGCATTTCTTTTTTCACCGCGGCACTCTTTTTGCGATGAGGGAACATAGGATCGAGATACACTACATCGGGGACCTTTTCTGGAGACCGTGTTTGCCAGTCTGCTAATAACTCATAAGCCACACCATGATGAAGGTGCATACGTAGAGGTAGCCAGTTTGACAAGCTTTCATCCTGAGTTGCACGGTGTAAACCATCCGCTAACAAAGCTGCAACCGCGGGGGAGCGCTCTATCATGTCAACGGTACAACCTAGACTAGCTAACACAAATGCATCTCGCCCTAAGCCAGCGGTGGCATCTAAAATACGTATTGCAGCTTGCCCTTTGATCCCTACTGCTTTAGCAATGGCTTCTTTTTTACCACCACCATGCAAACGTCTAAAAGTTAAGGCGTCTGAAGCGAAATCAACGAATACCGCCCCTACTTTTGGTTCATCTAGTTGGCGTAATTCCAATTGATTGGCTTGCTGAATAAGAGCCAAACCTGAATCTAAACCTGTTTGATAACACAAGCCCCACGCCTGCGCAGTTTGTTTAGCCTGATCTATCACTTCAGCTGTTGCTTCCGCAGTCGTGGTGATTTTGATTGTTGAATATGAGTTATCAAGCATGACCATATTGCTCTTTGTGACCCAACCAACGATTAATAATAGCTTGGGCATTCGCTGGGTAAGCTTGCCATAAATGATCTGCAATATTTTGCACTTGGGGGATCAGTTCTGCATCTCGGACTAAATCGGCAATTTTTAAATCTGCCAAGCCTGTTTGTTTGGTGCCTAATAATTCCCCCGGCCCTCGTATTTCTAAATCTTGTTGAGCGATATAAAACCCATCGTTCGATTCACGTAACACCGCTAAACGTTTGTTTGCTGTTTTTGATAGTGGACTTTGATACATAAGCACACAATGACTTTCAACCGAACCTCGGCCTACTCTTCCGCGTAATTGATGTAACTGCGCTAACCCCAATCGTTCGGGGTTTTCTATTATCATTAAACTGGCATTTGGCACATCTACTCCAACTTCTATAACAGTGGTAGCCACTAATAAGTCTAACTTTCCTTGTTTGAAGTCATCCATAATCTGTTGCTTTTCATCAGATTTTAACCTGCCATGAACTAAGCCGACTTTTAATTCTGGCAACGCTGTACGTAACAAGATTGCAGTGTCTTCTGCAGCTTGGCTTTGCAAGAATTCGGATTCATCAATTAGTGTACACACCCAATAGGTTTGGCGACCATGCTGCACACTTGCATCTCTTACTCGTGTAATCACTTCTTCTCGACGAGTATCAGGTAACACGACTGTTTTTACCGGTGTTCGCCCGGGGGGCAATTCATCGATGATCGACGTATTTAAATCAGCATAAGCTGTCATGGCTAACGTTCTAGGGATAGGTGTAGCAGTCATTATCAGCTGATGAGGAAACGCGCCTTGTGACTCGCCTTTTTCTCTCAGTGCCAAACGCTGATGTACACCAAACCTATGCTGTTCATCTACTATCACCAAAGCTAAACGGTTAAACACGACTGTTTCTTGGAAAATCGCATGGGTACCAATCAATATATCTATTTCGCCAGACTGCAATGAAGTGAGTACTTGCTCTCTAACTTTACCTTTCAACTTTCCGGCTAACCAGCCCACCTTTACGCCTAAAGGTTCAAACCACTGACGAAAGTTATTTGCATGTTGTTCTGCGAGTAGTTCTGTAGGCGCCATCAAACCTACTTGATATCCACTAGCAATGGCAGATAGAGCGGCTAACGCCGCTACTAAGGTCTTGCCAGATCCAACATCACCTTGAACTAAGCGCATCATGGGGTAACTTTGTTGCATATCGTTTTGTATATCGGCCACTACCCGATGCTGAGCACCAGTAGGCTGAAATGGTAAACTAGCTAAAAATTGCTGCAATATTTTGGCGCCCGCTGCAATTGGGTACGAAGCCTGTTTTTGACTTTGCTGACGCACTTTTAACACACTCAAGTGATGAGCCAATAACTCTTCCATCACTAATCTTTGTTGAGCCGGGTGTTTGCCTTCTTCTAGTAACGCTAACGTCACATCGGGCGGCGGCCTATGCACTAGTAAAAGCGCATCTACCAAACTAACTTGTTGTTGATAAAGGCCTTCAGGAAGCAGTTCAGCCAAGCCCCCTTTTTTTAAAAGCTTTAGCGCCTGCTCAGTTAAGTTTCGTAAAGTAAGTTGTTTGATACCTTCGGTTGCAGGATAAACTGGGGTAAGAGATTCTTGCATTTGATCAGGTTTATCCGCTCTAACCGTTTTGTATTCAGGGTGCATGATTTCCAACCCATGCTTACCAGCTTTCACTTCACCAAAACAACGAATGGTTGACCCTACTGCTAGATTGTTTTTTTGAGCCGCTGAAAAATGGAAAAACCTTAACGTGACTGTACCTGTGCCGTCACTAATGCGCACAATCAACATACGCTTACGTCCAAACTGCACGTCACATGACATCACTTCACCTTGAATACTTGTGTGAAGATGGGGGATCAAATCAGCAATAGGATAAATGCGAGTACGATCTTCGTAGCGAAGAGGCAAGTGAAACAATAAATCTTGCACAGAAGATATGGACAACTTCAAAAAGTTTTCAGCCACTCGACTGCCTACACCTTTCAATTCTGTAATAGGTGTTTGAGCTAATCCTTGCACAAGACTTTTTGCCCCAACAGTTTGGCTATAAAGTTATTCATTAATCAAAGAGTTAAATAAGATAAAAGTTATGCCCATATAATCAAAGAATTAGCGATATGAATCAAGCTAATATACTCTCAAAATCAAAGTCCAATGTTTGTTAAGGAAAATCATGAAATTGAAACACTTTTTACTTGGCTGTTTATTACTCACCTGCGCGTTATCAAGTATTGCGGATCCACTTCAGAAAGTTAATCAAACCTTAGATAATTTCCATCAGGCGGCCAGCGAAGCGCGTTTAAAGGATTACTTTTCATTGTTAACTGAACACGCGGTATTTATTGGAACTGACGCTACAGAACGTTGGAATAAAGACCAATTTTATCAGTTTGCTAAGCCTTACTTTGACCAAGGAAAAGGCTGGTCTTATACGCCTAAGAATCGTCATATTTACTTTTCAAACAACAAACAAATAGCGTGGTTTGACGAAATGGTAACAAACAAAAACTTTTGTGAATGTAGAGGAACGGGCGTACTAGAGTTAACTGATTCAGGATGGAAAATTAGCCAATACCATCTCACAATCCCCGTACCTAATGATTTAGCGAAAGACCTAGTGAAAAAAATAACGAAAAAAGTTCGCGAAAAAAATTAGGGTTGCAGATCACAACCCCAAGTAGAAAGTTTATTTATAATGACAATTTGGCTGCTTGATACAAAAGCTCAGGAGATATGCGAGTTTTTGTATCGGGATTAACATAGTTAAATTTCACCACACCATTTTTATCTAAAATAAATACAGCTGGTGCTGGCAATACTGCTGAGCCCGAGGTTTTATCACTCGTTAAGTTAATATCCCACTTAGATTTATACATTTCACGCTTCTCATCGGCAATATAATAACCAATACCAAACCCACTAATGACCTCTAACTCAGCATCTGAATAAAGTTTAACTGAAAATTTAGTCTGCAACTTTTGCTCTTGAAGCTGAGCAGGCGTTTCCGGTGAGATAGCTAATATTTGGTAACCTAACTCATCTAACTTTTGTTCAATGTCTTTTAGCCCTGCAAGTTGACGATTACAGTAAGGGCACCAACCTCCACGATAAAAAATAAGCACACTGGGTTTGCTCATAGTCAGCGCTTTTAGACTAACAGGATCACCATCAACGGTTAACAACTTACTTTTAGGCGCTACTTGCCCATTAAGTAACGGGGTCACATTTTGCACCGAATCAGCTATTTTTGAGCGATCTAATGCAAAGCTTGAAAAACTACAAAAAGCGCCAAGGCAAACTAACAGCAATAATTTTTTCATAAATGATTCCAATGATTTTGAGGTCTATAATGATGTAAGCAGAAGACCTACAACCCTAATAATTAATTTCAACTAACATACCTTTCCCCTAACCATAGGCATAAATCGGCGACTCACGGGCACTTTTTCTTGATTTTTCAAAAGTAAATATGCATTACTGCTTGCCTGATTATCTAGCGTTGTAACCGCGCTGCGTAAGCTTTGCACTTTATCTAAATTAACAACATATGACCTATGTACTTTGAGAAATACACTGGGTAATTGAACTGCCAACGACTTTAAACTGCCGCTAAATAAATGACATTGACCGTCTAATAGATAAATTTCCACATAGTCACCGGATGCTTTGCAATAACCAATACTATTTGTATCCAATACATCAACCTTTCCTGCACTGGTTAAACGTAATTTACTTGGCGCCTGTTCTTGTTCTAATTGTTCGAGCGTAAATTGTAATTTAGCAATTTGATTTTGTTCTTCTAAGCGTTTTGCTTGCTCTGCGACTAAATTTCTAGCTTGTTGTATAAACAAGTAACACAGCATAAAAGTAATAATGTAATAGAATAATAAATCGTGAAATGCCTCTAATGTAAGCAAAATAGTCACAGAAAAAACACTAAAAGCGGCAAACTGACTAAAAGATGATAAATCTCGATATTTATAAAATTGTACCAACATTAAGTAACTTGCGAATAAAGTTGGTACCAAAATAGCGCCTGCGGTTTTAACATCAAATCCAGGAGTAATAACAACGATTAATAACGATAGTAATACGCAAGCACTCGTCCAAAGAAAAAATTGAGTTTTAGCCACATTTTTCACCACATAAATCAATAAGCACCATCCAAACCCTAAGGCGCAAATCACTATCGCCATTAATCGTAGATCATGAAAAGGATATGCATAATTGAATAATCCCCGAGACATTTCAGACAACAATTGACCCAATACAAATAGATTCATTAATAAAAACAACAAAGTCTGACCTTTGTTTTTTTGCAATATGGTTAATGCCGTAAAATACATTGCTCCTAGCAATAAAATTCCTAAAAGTGGCAGGGAATAAATCTGATTTCTATTGAAAAAACTGTCTATGGGTAAATTTTCACTGATGCCCACAAAATGTAGAGGATTTCTCAAGGACATAAAACCATGATGAGACGACATTTTAATGACTAACGC
>NZ_JBPOFP010000003.1:0-88674 GCF_051252315.1 Paraglaciecola sp.
GTTTAAGTGCGCAGTATTCGGTCAGTGAAGATTTAACGTTAAAATATGCTTATATTGATCAACGTAATAGAATTTTTGCACAAGACGCTGATGTTGATGCAAAAGATCATTTATTCAACGCTTCATATAAATCTTCTGTCGGAACATTAACCGGATATGGATATTTACTTGAAGCTGATAATGGCACAGAAAATAGCCTAGATACGTTCGGTGTGAGTTTTAAAGGCGCTACCAAAGCTGGCGATACAAAAATAACTTATGCTGCTGAATATGCGTCTCAGAGCAACGAAACAGCGGCTACTGATTTTAGTACCGATTATTTGATGTTAGAAGCAGCGGCGGTATTTTCTGGCGTGACAGCTAAAGTAGGTTATGAAGTATTAGGCTCTGACGATGGTATGAAGGGTTTTGCCACGCCGTTAGCGACTCTTCACAAGTTTAACGGTTGGGCTGATGTCTTCTTAGGTACACCAAATGAAGGTTTAGTTGATACTTCTTTCACACTTGCTGGTAAAGCATTAGGTGGTGGTTGGACAGTGGTATATCACAATTTTGAAGCTGACAGCTCAACGGCAACAGTCGATGACCTAGGCAGTGAATTAGATATTTCATACGGTAAAAAGTACGGTAAACATTATTCTGCTGGTATCAAGTACGCGGCGTATTCAGCTGGTGATATTAAAGTTGATACGGATAAAGTATGGGTTTGGGTTGGCGCTAAGTTTTAATTAAGCCAACTTGTTTACTATATAAAACTCTAGATATAGGTAAAACATTAGAATTACGCTAATCTTGATTGGTTAAACCCGCTTATTTGCAAAGATAAGCGGGTTTATTTTTATCTGCTAGTTTGGATTGGCTTATTACAAATTCCATTAAATAACTATTAGGCACTTTGTTACATCTGAAAACTGGAATTAGTTAATACTAAGCAGTACATTTAATAATAACTCAGTGAAATTAAGGCAGCATCATGACTCATCACCATAAAATTAATTATATTGAAATTCCTGTTAAAGCAATGGCCTCAAGTAAAGCATTTTTTAGAGAAGTGTTTGGTTGGGAGTTTAAAGATTATGGGGACGATTATGCAGCGATTAATGGGGCGGGAATTGATGGCGGTTTATTTGTTTCTGAGAATAATGTGTCTGTTGAAAATGGCAGTGTATTAGTCGTTCTTTACAGTAATAACTTGGAAAAGAGCCAAGAGGATATTCTAGCTGCGGGTGGAAAAATTAAAGTACCTACATTTGATTTTCCAGGTGGTAGACGTTTTCATTTTACTGATAGGAACGATAATGAATATGCTATTTGGAGTGAGAAGTAACAGACCGACCGTAGTAGGGGCGGGAGACCTTCTTTATTTTATAAAAAAAACGCGCTAACAGCGCGTTTTTTATGAGATAACTGATTAGTTCACTCTATTTTAAATTAGGTTGAAAATTTAAAGCTTTTACTAAGTGTTTTCTTTGCCATAGAAATATCTGAATCCTGTTCGCCAACAATCACTAAACTAGCTTGATTAAAATCAACGGTTTGGCTTTTATAGGTTTTGTCATTTGACTGACTCTTGTTGTCGTAATTGTCATTATTAGGTACCACAAATACAGATACTTTTTGTCCGTTTAATTGCATCACCATATGTAGGCTTCTGACATTATCAAAATCACAAAAGTTGGCATAATAAATCTGGCCAATCTCACCAGATAGTTGTCCACCAAAACTGGCTAGTTTGGCATTAACCTGCTGGATGCTAATGTTTTCATTAGCATCCAAGGCGTAACCTCCCTCAGCACGAACATGAGCGATAGCATGTTCGGTCATATTAATAAGGTTAACCTGTTGCCATAACGTAAAACTGATACCCATTATAAATGCGACTGAAGCGGCCATTGCCAACTGAAAGCGATGACGCTTTTTCGTGACCTGATGATTATGCATGGTTTGACGCAAAATCAGTTTGCTAGCCAGATCTTTAGGCACTTTGACTTGGCTTGCATCACACATTTTACGGTCAAGCTCTTTTAACTCTTGAATAAATTCTTGTTTTTTAGGATCGTCTTGTGATGCTTTTAATACTTCTTCATCGGTAGAGTTGGGATCTGCATACAAAGTACGACGAAATTCTAAATCATCCATTGTGTACCTCCCTTAGCGTTGTGGCTTTTTCTAATGCTTCTTTAACTTGGTTTCTGGCTCTGAATAACCGAGTCATTACCGTGTTTTTATTTAAATCGAGTTGTTTAGCTATTTCTTCACCGCTATAGCCAAATACTATCTGCAACATCAAAGGTTCTCTATATTCTTCATTGAGCGAAGCCATAATTGTTCGTAATTCTTTATGCTCAATTTGAACTTCGTTACTGAGAGACTCGTCAATAACAGACACATCATCTATATCAACTAAATCAAATTGTTTACGTTCAAAACGTCGGGCATTTTCCCTACGTAAAATGGTAATTAACCAAGACTTAGCCGCCTTTTCATCTTTTAGTGAATCTAAAGATTTCCAAGCTCTAAGAAAGGTTTCTTGTACTATGTCTTCCGCAACGGATTTGTCTTTTACCAACCAAATCGCGTAGCGGTATATATCACTATGAAGAGCCAGTACTAATGCTTCATAGCGTTGTTGTTTATTCGCCATATCATTAGAGACCGAGGCATTGTTACTTTGCTTTCGTGAAAACATTTTTAATTACCTAATCTTTTGGTAGGCAAGAACCAGAACATATTAAGCATTAGGATACAACGGCTGTAAAGACGAATTCGCTTTATTTTGCTGTGACCAGCTTTTTCTAAGCTCACGTAAAGTCGAATGTAGTTCATCACTATTCCAGCTAGCTTGAGTTTTAGCGTATCGAGCGGCTAATAAATTCTCAATTTGATTATTTAGTTTCTGGTTATTAATTAACTTTAAACTTTGCTCTAAGCTTGCTTTTCGGTGGTTAGTTAAGTGAGCTAACCATAGGCTAAGTTGTGAGTGTATATCTTGAGTTCGTCCCTGATTAAGGGCTTTTTCTAAATCCTTCCAAGTGGATTTTTCATTTTCTGAATGTCGTACTTCTGATTGTACTGAAGTGAGGTTTTTTGTAGACCGATTAGAAACATGTTTCCACCATGCCAATAGGGTTATTAACCACAATACGAACAAAGAAATGCTTAACCATTGCCAATATTGCTCAACACCTTGCACTTGTATCGTCGATGATGGAGCAGCATTGTCTTGCGCACTCGGTGTTATTGGGATCGCCGTTTGAGTGTTGGGTAATCCGGTACCAGGTTGATTGACAGCCGGTTTCACTTGTATGGTTTTGGCTGCCAAAATGGCGTATTCCGTTTTTTGAGTGATAGTATTAAACCACGGGATTTTAACCTCAGGTATGGTTAATGCTCCTGCCTGGCTAGGAATGATTGCAATGGATTCTTTACGTTGTGCGATTAAGGTATTGTCTTTTTCTACTGTGGTGGTTTCAGCTTGATCTGGATAGGTTTTCACAGAATCAGGGTATTGACTATTGATAGTAGGAAGTTGTTCTTCAATGACACCCATAGCGGTTAAGGTGATAGTGCGTGTAATTGGCTCTCCCGCAATGTAGCTATCAATATTTCCTTGCCACTCATCATCTAGTTGTACGAACTCGCTAGGTAACCAGTGCTCGTTGTACTTGCTAGGGATGGCCAACACTTCAATTTCTTGAGCGGGTCCAACACGATTTACTGCTTTGCTACGATTGAAAAAACCGAAACTTTGACGACTATTGTCGACGACTTCACCTTCAAAAAGAGGCCCTTCAATAGTAAATGTTCCACTTTGTTGCGGAATAATGGCAAAGGAACGTTCAATTATACGGTAGCGCTTGCCGTCTACTATTTGGTTGTATTCTTTGTCTTTACCGATTTGGCGAATATCCGCATTTTCTAAGGTTGGACTGGATAAACTACCTCTTTGGAGATCTTTTGCTAAGTGTAACTTAACCGTGTAATGAACTTGTTGTTGTAAGTAAACTTTGTCAATGTCGACGTTAGTGGTGATAAATAAATCCCGACCCTGTGAGCTATTATTGGTTGTTGGAGGGACGACTATTAAGTCTATTTCCTTTGTTTTACTGCCGGCAATGTCAAATTCAGGGATCTGGTAGATGCCCCTCTTTTTGGGAATAAGTACGGTTGTCCACGTAGTGCTTCGTGTGGTTGTAAAATTAATCATCTGAGTTTGTGAACTTACAGAGGTTCTACCTACAGTAAAATCTTTGAGCAAAGGTGAAGAATCAAATGCACCTCTGTCTACATCACCTTTTGCTTCTATGGTGAGATTAAACGACTCGTCAGCCATTACAGGGTTTTTATCAACACTTGCGGTGACTTCCACTTGTTGAGCCTGTAATGAGGTACTTAACGCCAATAAAACGATACTTAATCGGCCAAAACTATTTATTAAACTTTTCACTACTACCAATTCCCCTGAATATTTGTTGGTAACCTTTCTCTTTTGCGTCGTTGAGCTTCAATCTGCATTTTGCGTTTTAATAAAAATGCTGGATCATCTGGTACTCGGTTTAACAAGGTTTGCATGCGCTGCATTTGTTCTTTTTGCTCGTCGGTTAACTCTTCTTCTTGACCTTGCATTGCTTGAGCTTGTTGCTCTTGTTCTGATTGGTTTTCAGTTTCTTCTTCGTTTTGTTGCGCAGCCTGCTGTTCTTCAGACTCGTTTTGTTCTTCTTCGGTTTGCTCGTTTTGTGCGCCTTGCTGCTCTTCTTGTTCTTGGTTTTGCTCAGATTGACTGTCTTGTCCATCCTGCTGTTGCTCTTGTCCATCCTGCTGTTGCTCTTGTTGCTCTCCTTGCTGGCTCTCACCGTCTTGCTCTTGTTGATCGCCTTGCTGGTTCTCGCCATCTTGTTGTTGATCTTGGTCTGACTGGTCGCCTTGTTCGCCATCAGATTGATCTTGATTCTGTTGTTCTTGTTGTTGTTTTAATTTTTCCAATAAAGCCTTATTGGTCAAAGCATCCTCATGATCTGGTTGTTGTGCTAATACTTGCTCGTAAGCGGCGATGGCTTTGTCTAACTCTTGCATTTGAGCCAGCGTATTACCCATATTGTATAAAGCTTGTGGACTGTCTATTTGAGAGTAGGATTTTAACGCTTCTTCATAATTTTTATTTTTGTAGTGTGCATTTCCTTGCCACATTGGGTCGTTGAACTTTTCAGCTGCTTTTTCGTAATCCGTTTTTTTATAGGACTGCATTGCTTGTTGATTGTCAGTTTTCCACATATCTTGCCACCAATCAGCTTGTGCAGATGGTGTATATACAGGCAGTAAAAACGCGGCAAATATTACGGTTATGATACCTCGCCTAAATGCGTAAGCTGCAATTGGTAATAGGATTAATAATAAATATGGCCCCATTTCTTGCCATTTGTCGCCAAAGTTTTCTTTGTCCCCTTGTTTTTCATTCTCTTCTTGGTCATCGTTTTGCTCGATAAGGCTTTGGTCAATCAAATAATTAATGTCGCTGTCATCAGCTTGCATAGGGGCATATCTGCCGCCTGCTGACTTGGCAATGGAGTTTAAGTTACTGGTAGTTAATTTAGGTATAACAATAGCGCCGCGGCTGTCTTTTAATAATTCGCCATTGTTTAACTGAATAGGTGCGCCTTCCTCTGTGCCTACCGCCAATATCGATAACCTATACAATGAGTTATTGAGGATCTCGCTGACCTCCTGCATTTGTTGGTTTTCAACACCATCGGTTATCCAAAATATTTCACCTTGTTGGTAGCCGGCATTGGTTAACAATTCAATTGCTGATTGCAAACCTAATGCTGGGTCACTACCTGCAATCGGCATGATTTCGGGGGTTAAACTTGGGATCAGTGTTGTGAGGTTTTGTGCATCTGAACTTAACGGACTTATAGTGAAAGCGTCACCCGCATAGGCCACTAACCCGGTTTCTCCCTCGGTTATAGCATTAACTAAATCTATTGCTTTGTATTTAGCTCGGGTAAGTCGATCGGGAGTAACATCCGTGGCTCGCATTGATAAAGACATATCAATGAGAACGACTTTGCCCGTATTGAGTTGATATACAGGCTGAGGCAGCCTTTCCCATGTAGGGCCAGCTAACGCTAGAGTGGCAATGATCCAAGCTAAAGCTAAAAGAAACAGGGGAGGCCGTGTTTTTTTAGCCCCTTCACTGGTCATTAGATGTTGATACAAATGATTGGCTAAAACAGTTTGCCAACCAGATTGTTGTTTTTGAATATGCCGAGTTAACCCAACAATGGCTAAAAGCGGAATAATTGCCCACAACCAATGTGGACGAATGAAATGAAAGTCATGTAAATAGGACAATTGATCCATCATAGGTTGCCCCCAATATTTTTTGTGCGATTATTAAATAACCATTCTTTAAGCAATGGTCCAAGTGCCATCAGTACAGTAAGAAGTAGAGCTATTCCCAAAGGGTAAAAGTACAGAGCTCTAAGTGGACGCATCTGTTTACTTTCTCTGGCGATTGGTTCTAATTCATCTAAGGTGGCATAAATTTGTTGTAAGGATTGTGCATCTCTTGCTCTGAAATATTGGCCTCCAGTAGAGGTGGCAATTTGTGTCAGCATATCTTCATCGAGATCTTGAGATGGATTAACTTGCCTATTGCCAAAAAAGCTCTGAACCAACATTTTGTCTGCACCCACGCCTATAGTGTAGATAGTGACTCCGTTGTTCACGGCTAATTCATTGGCTTGTTCAGGTGTAATATTCCCTGCGGTATTTTGACCATCGGTCAATAATACCAGTACTTTGTTCGACTCTTTACGTGCTTCAAAACGTTTAATCGCTAATCCAATGGCATCACCAATGGCGGTTTGTTCACCTACTAAACCAATTAATGATTCATCTAAAAGTTGGTTAACGGTTTCTCTATCGTAAGTTAGTGGTGCCTGCAGATAGGCTGTATCTGCAAACAATATTAATCCAAGTCGATCGCCAACACGGCGTTGGATAAAATCGCTTAACACAAATTTGATCATGCTTAGTCTGTCTACTTGTCGTCCTCTGACTTGCATGTCATCAATTTTCATACTTCCGGATAGATCCACCGCTATCATTAAGTCCCGCCCTTCTGCTGGAATACTGACAGGCTCGCCTAACCATTGAGGTCTAGCTGTGGCCAACACCAATGCAATCCAAGCAATGATGGCGAGTAATAGTTTTAGTTTATTTGTGCCCTTATGAGTTTGCGTGGTTTCTATACCCGTGGTTAAACTTGGTACTCTAAGGGCTGCTTGTTGCCCTTGCTTTTTACTCGGCAGCAATAAGGCTAATAAAGGTAAGGGCAGGGCATATAATGCCCAAGACCATTCAAACTCAAGCATAATTCTGCTCCAGTTTTTGTTTTGTTTTGTTTGATGGAGGCACAGCTATTTTTATCCAATTAGCCGCAAGGCTTTGATAATCTGGTATTTCGTTTAGGTCACTGGTATTAGTGGTTTCACTATGTTTGCGATATAAATTATTTTGTAACGCTTTAATTTGACTAGACAATTTAACTTCTTGTTTAGAAGGTAAAGTGGCCAAAAGAAACTGTGCCCATTCATCACCATGTAACTTTTGAACAGGTGTACTTGGAAAATAAACCATGCATACACGTTTTAATAACTGGTTGATTTGAATAGAATAATTGGGTTCATCGCGGTTAATTTGTTTTAATTCTTGAAGCGCCAGTTTTTTGTTTTTTCTAATGGCATAATATTTAAGTAGCCATTTTGTACTTAATACTATTACCAGTAAAATGACAAAGGCCAATATCCACCACCCATAAGCGAAAGGCCACAGACCGATTTCCGCTGGATTATGAATATCTTGTAGGTTTTCTAAAGGATTCATTAACGTCTACCTCCAGAAAACGGATCGAGTTGTTCCGTTAATGGAACGCCTGCGCTAATCTCAACGACTTGCACTTTACATTGTTTAAGTGTGTGTTTAAGTTTGTCGAAATAAGTTTGATGTTGTTTACTGTATTCCTGCTCCGTGCCTTTTTCACCTAAAAGTATTTGTTGTCTATTTTTACCATCACTTAACGCCACTCTTTGGCTGGTTTTAACTTTAGGTAATTGGTGTTCAAAGGGATCACTTATAGGATGAGCTATCACTTCACAATGTTTACTTAATTGAGAAATATGTTGCTTAGCAATATCGTCTAACTGACTAAAATCACTAATAATAAATATTAGACTTCCGGGGTGGGCTAGACGACGTATTCTTGCACAGGCATCTGCTAATGTTACTTGCGGTTTTTGTTGATCTTGTGGCTGTTGTTGCACTTTAATCATGCTATTAAGAAAAGACAATACGGCTTTTTGTCGCGTGAAAGGTTTACATTCAATATGTTGGTGTTGGTTAAATACCAACCCACCTATTCGGTCACCGCGTTTTCGTGCAGCCCAGGCTATGAGTGAACTAAGATGTGCGGCTTGTACTGATTTAAAAAGGAGCCGGGTGCCAAATTGCATACTCGACGACAAATCAGTCAATACAAAAACGGGACGTTCTTTTTCTTCTCGATATAACTTGGTATGGGTCTTACCTGTACGCGCAGTGACTCGCCAATCAATAGCCCGAATGTCATCGCCAGCTTGGTAATGACGAGCTTCGTCAAACTCCATACCTCGACCTTTGGTTTTGGCCAAGTAAGCGCCGGCCAATTTGGCTTGTACGGCTTTACGAGGAGAAAGGTTTAATAACCCCGTTTTTCCTTGGTAATGGATTAATTCTTTTATTCCAAGATCAACGCCATTACTGTGATGTTTAGTTAGCCACTGTGCAATATCTTGCATGTTTTTACCTGTACTTATTCATAACGTAAATGTTTTTAACTTTATAGCTGTTAACCTATTGGTTTATAAATTAGCAACACTCAAATTACGGAACAGGTACTAGCTGTAAAATTTTGTCTAACACTTGGTTACGTCCAATACCTTCAGCTTCGGCTTCGTAGCTAAGCAAAACTCGGTGACGTAACACGTTATGAAATACTGCTTGTATATTGTCAGGGCCAACAAAATCTCTACCCATCAACCATGCGTGAGCTCGAGCACATTTGTCTAAAGCTATCGTAGCTCTTGGGCTGGCACCAAACTCAATCCAAGTAGCGAGTTCAGCGTTGTACTTTTCAGGTTGACGCGTGGCAATGATTAATTGCACTAAGTATTGTTCTAGGCTTTCGTCTAGATGAATTTTAAGCGCATCTTGTCTAGCAGCAAAGATATCAGCTTGAGATAAATTTGGTGGACTGACTGGATCTTTATGCATGGCCTCATCACGGGTTAAGCGCAATATTTCCATTTCGGTTTCTGCACCCGGGTAATCAATCTCTAAGTGCATTAAAAATCTGTCTAATTGAGCTTCTGGTAGGGGGTAAGTTCCCTCTTGCTCTATTGGATTTTGCGTCGCCATAACTAAAAATAATTCAGGCAAGTTATAGGTTTTATTACCTACAGTAATTTGACGTTCCGCCATCGCTTCTAATAAAGCTGATTGCACCTTGGCTGGTGCGCGGTTTATTTCATCTGCCAACACTAAGTTATGAAACAAAGGGCCTTGTTGAAATACAAAGTTACCCGTTTCAGGACGGTAAATATCGGTTCCTGTCAAATCTGCTGGCAGTAGGTCAGGAGTAAATTGTACTCGATGAAAATCACCCTCAACACTTTTAGCCAGTGCAGTTACTGCACGCGTTTTTGCGAGGCCAGGAGGCCCTTCAACTAATAAATGTCCATCAGCTAATAGCGCGACTAAAATGTTGGTTGTCAGTGTTTGTTGACCTATAACTTGACTGTCTAGATAGGCTTGTAATTGATTAAATTGAGCGACTGGCATGGCGTAAACTATTTCCTTCTTAACTGGGAATTATTTAAAACACAGTATTTCTTATAAAACTAACTGTCCTTACAGACAATGGTACCTGATATAAGGTTCATCCTCTGGAAAAACAATGTTACAAACCTTTTAATTTTTATAATTATTTGTAACGAGTGAACACAGGTGGAATACCCTTAATCTTCTATAATAAACAGAAAATCAACCTAACTTTGACTGTAGTTGCTAATTATTGTTGGTTAGTATGTTTTTGTTTTATATAGATTTAATTTGTTTGGGATGTTGGTTTTTTAGACCCTCTTGAAGTCCTGAGAGTATCTCTGTACAATCACTCAAAACGCCACAGGTCTGACCACTGGTTTTGCAAATTTAATAAGGCTAAATGATGACAAGTAAACAAATAGTTAAAACAAGAGACGGCGATAGGATCGCTATTGTTGCTGGCTTGAGAACTCCCTTTGCTAAAATGGCAACGAATTTTCATGGTGTGCCTGCTGTTGATTTAGGCAAAATGGTGGTCAATGAAATGATTACCCGTAATGATCTCGATCCAAAAATTATTGAACAGTTAGTTTACGGTCAAGTGGTTCAAATGCCAGAAGCGCCTAATATTGCGCGTGAGATTGTATTGGGCACTGGTATGGATATCAAAACTGATGCCTACAGTGTTTCAAGGGCCTGTGCTACTAGTTTTCAGTCAACTGTAAGTGTTGCTGAATCTATGATGTCTGGAAATATTAGTGTGGGTGTAGCGGGTGGAGCAGACTCTACATCAGTATCTCCTATTGGTGTGTCTAAAAAGTTAGGCCGGGCTCTAGTCGATTTGCAAAAAACGAAAACCTTAGGTCAAAAGTGGAACGTATTAAAAAAATTGGGTTTGAAAGACCTGTTGCCTGTTCCTCCGGCAGTAGCTGAATATTCTACGGGGTTATCAATGGGGCAAACGGCTGAGCAAATGGCAAAAACTCATCAAATTAGTCGTCAAGATCAAGATGCCTTAGCGCATAGATCTCATACACTAGCGGCGCAAAGCTGGACTGATGGTAAATTAGCGAACGAAGTGATGACCGCTTATCCAGAACCTTATAAAGCACCATTTGAAAAAGACAATAACGTACGTTTTGATTCAAAATTAGAAGGTTACGCAAAATTACGCCCAGTATTTGATCGTAAACATGGCTCTGTAACCGCTGCCAATGCCACGCCATTAACAGACGGTGCGTCTGCTATTTTAATGATGACCGAAAGCCGGGCGAAGGCCTTAGGTTATATACCTCTAGGTTATATAAAGAGCTACGCTTGGGCCGCGATTGATGTTTGGGAAGATATGTTAATGGGTCCTTCTTACGCCACCCCGATGGCATTAGATCGCGCGGGAATGACCCTAAATGACCTCACGTTAATTGAAATGCACGAAGCCTTTGCTGCACAAACGTTAGCTAACCTTAAAATGTTTGGCAGTGATAAATTTGCCCAAGACAAACTTGGTCGAAAGCAAGCTATTGGTGATGTGGACATGGACAGATTTAATGTTATGGGAAGCTCTTTGGCTTATGGACATCCATTTGCGGCAACAGGAACACGTATGATTACTCAAATGTTAAATGAACTTAATCGCAGAGGCGGTGGTTCAGGTTTATTAACCGCATGTGCCGCTGGTGGACTTGCAGCCGCTATGATTGTTGAAACGGAGTAGGGTAGAAATTATGACAACTATTGAAAACAACAAAACACAGAGTGCTTTTACCCTAGATGTGCGTGAAGACGGTGTTGCTATATTAACTATGGATGTGCCTGGCGAGTCTATGAACACGCTAAAAATTGAATTTGCAGAGCAAATTGATGCGGTATTAAAACAAATTAATGCAGATGCCAATATTAAAGGTGTGGTGTTGATTAGTGGTAAATCAAATTCTTTTGTAGCGGGGGCCGACATTAGTATGTTGGCGGCTTGTGAATCTGCCGCAGATGCCACTGCCATAGCAAAAAGTGGGCAAGACATGTTTCAGCGTATTGAAGATATGTCAGTAACTTTTGTTGCTGCTATTCATGGCCCCGCGCTAGGTGGCGGTTTAGAGTTGGCATTAGCTTGTCACTACCGCGTGTGTAGTGATGATCTGAAAACCCAAATGGGATTACCTGAAGTGCAATTAGGATTATTACCAGGTAGTGGTGGCACCCAAAGGTTACCGCGTTTAATTAGTGTGCAACAAGCCATGAAAATGATGTTAACGGGTGGCGCTGTTCGAGCTAAACAAGCTAAGAAGTACGGTATTGTAGATGAAATAGTTCCTCAATCTATTCTACTCGACGTAGCAGTAGAATTAGCCAAAAAATCAAAACCTAAGCGCAAAGGGCCTAAATTAGATCTGATGGGTAAGTTTTTAGAAAATACTGGTGTGGGTCGTAACTTGATGTTTAATCAGGCTCGTAAGCAAACATTAAGTAAAACTCAAGGTAATTATCCCTCACCAGACTTAATTATAGATTGTATCCAAACAGGGTTAAATAAAGGCTTAACCAAGGGCCTAGAGGTTGAAGCTAGGCATTTTGGTCACTTAGTTAAAACGCCAGAGTCAGAATCACTAAGAAGTTTATTTTTTGCCACCACCGAAATGAAAAAAGAAAACGGTGTACAAGGTATAGAGTCTGCACCTCTTGCAAAAATAGGTGTATTAGGGGGAGGACTCATGGGAGGAGGCATAGCCTTTGTCACAGCTGCAAAGGCCGGTTTATCAGCCCGTATTAAGGATATCCGTCCTGAAGGTATATCCAATGCAATAAAGTACAGTTACGACATTTTAAATAAAAAAGTTAAACGCCGTTTTATTAAAAAATCTGAAATGCAAAAACAATTGTCACTGTTAACCGGAACCTTGGACTATTCCGGACTAGGTAATGCTGACGTAGTGATAGAAGCTGTGTTTGAAAATTTAGAACTAAAACAAAAAATGGTTGAAGAAGTTGAGAATAACTGTGCACAACATACTATTTTTGCATCAAATACTTCATCTATACCCATCTCACAAATTGCAGAAAAAGCGCAAAGACCAGAGCAGGTGATTGGGTTACATTATTTTTCCCCTGTAGACAAAATGCCCTTAGCCGAAGTCATTGCCCATGACAAAACATCTGACCAAACTATTTCTACAACGGTTGAACTTGCTAAAAAGCAAGGGAAAACACCAATAGTCGTTAAAGATGGCGCGGGTTTCTATGTAAATCGAATTCTCGCTCCATACATGAATGCAGCAGCTGAAGCGTTAATGAGTGGCGAACCGATCGAACATATTGATAAGGCGCTGGTTAAATTTGGTTTTCCTGTGGGACCGGTTAAATTGCTGGATGAAGTAGGTATTGATGTTGGTACTAAAATAGGTCCTATTTTGCAGGCGCAATTTGGTGACCGGTTTGCTTTTAATCCCGGCTTTGAGAAAGTATTAGCGGATGATCGTAAAGGCAAAAAGAATAAGCGTGGGTTT
Source organism: Paraglaciecola sp. (assembly GCF_051252315.1). Taxonomy (GTDB): domain Bacteria; phylum Pseudomonadota; class Gammaproteobacteria; order Enterobacterales; family Alteromonadaceae; genus Paraglaciecola. The sequence continues at coordinate 13,362 of NZ_JBPOFP010000003.1, forward strand.
TATAACTATTCGGGTAAAAAACCGGGTAAAGAAGTGGATGAGTCAATCTATACTATTTTAGGGCTCACTCCTTCTAGTACATTAAGTAAAGAGCAAATATCAGAACGTTGTGTCTTATTAATGCTAAATGAAGCGGCTATGTGTCTGGATGAAGGGGTTATTAGAAATGCGAGAGATGGAGATATAGGTGCTATCTTTGGCATCGGCTTCCCTCCATTTTTAGGTGGGCCATTCCGTTACATGCACACGCTTGGTATTGCTCATGTTATTGATCGATTAGAACACTATGAGTCATTATTAGGTGATAAATATGCACCAGCTGATTGTTTAAAGAAAATGGTTGAAGAAGGAAATTCTTTCTATTAAAGAATAATCTGATATACCTAGCTGGCTCAATTAATACTTGAGCCAGCTTTTTTTTGCCTGATTATTTAGTAAAATAGGGCCTATAAACTACCGATTGGTTGTTAGGGCGTAGCAGAAGGTTACGAGAGTGTTAAAATAAATCGGTAAGGGTGTGAAGATGTTGTTTGTATTAGGTTCGTTAGTATTCAGTGTACTGTATTATATTCAATCTCATAAAACAGGATTGACAGCTAAGAAGTGGGCGGTTGCAGGGTTAATATTTGGTCCTTTTATCTATCCATTATTTAAGTCTAGACAAAGAGTTAAGTTATTAAAATCCAGAGGGTTTGAAAGCGTATTGTTTCAAGTTTAACTTGGGAAAACGACACAATCATATTCGCTAAAAATCAAGTAGACGAATGAGTTGTTAAGGTGTTTGCTCGGTAAGTCCCTGTGAGCGGGTTTTGACTAAAGATAAAAAAGAGGTTCCCTCTCTTTTGGATTATCTTATCTTTACTTTGAAAGTTTAGATGTGTTGTCTTTAAAATCTAATAGTACCAGCTCTAAGACCGAATCTAATAGTACCAGCTCTAAGACCATTCTTAGTTGTTACTTTAGCTTTAGCCTGAGTCGTTTGACTTTTAGTTGGAGCTTGAACACTTTTTTCTGTTTTAGCTGCAACTGGAGTTGTTGCGAGTACCATTGCTACTGCATAAGCTTTTAACATCTTTTACTTTCCTCGTTTTTTTATTGACGTTTAAGTTCGCCGACATTTTTACGTCGGTCGACATCATTACTGCTTAAACTGTGCCAACTTTCACTGTTTTAATCCTCGTGTAACAAAAATTTAACAAAAGTGTCACCTTTGTGCGGTTAAAAAACAACTCCAAATGAAATCGATTGTTTTTTGTTCAATCGTTTAAAAGTAAAGCAAAGTCTGCAGGGTGTAGGTGAAATCAGTAAATAACTGAAGCGGCAAGTAGCTGCCTCAGAGTGGCAGGTTTTAATGCGCGCTGGCCAATTTATGCCTTCACGTTTTGAATTATTTTACGTAGTTGGTTGTTTTCTTTTAACAATGCTTCAAACCTTACTGTATTGAGAGGCTTGCTATACAAGTAACCTTGCAACATTTCACATTTAAAGCGTCGTAAAATTGACAACTGGTCTTCATGTTCGACACCTTCAGCTACTACTTTCAAGCCTAAGTTGTGAGCAATAGTGATGATAGATTGAGTCATGTACCTGTCTTCAGAGGCTTTGGCTATGTCGTCAATAAAGGCTTTATCTATTTTCAGAGTGTTAATGGGGAAACGTTTTAGATAGGCCAAAGAAGAGTACCCTGTGCCGAAATCATCCAGTGCTAAGTGAATACCCCGTTCTCTTAGGCGTTGCATCATAGTTAATGCACTTTCTGGGTTTTGCATTAAGGTGCCTTCAGTAATCTCGCACTCTAAATGTAAAGGGGATAGGCCAACTTGTTGCAAGATATTCATGATCCTGTCATCAAGATCTGGGATTTCAAATTGTCTTGCGGATATGTTTACAGCTACTCGACCTGTGAATAGTCCTGCGTCTACCCACTTTTTGGTTTCTTGGCAGGCTTTTCGTAACACCACCTCTCCAATGTCAATAATTTGGCCTGTTTCTTCCGCTAGAGGGATAAACTGAGCAGGGCTGACGATGCCTTTTACAGGGTGCTCATATCGCACTAAGGCTTCCATGCTAACCAGTTTGCCACTGGCAATATCAACCTTGGGTTGGTAAAACACTGTAAATAGGTCTTCTTTTAGACCGTGTCTAATTAGATTTTCAATTTGTAGTTGTCTAACTGCATTTTGATTCATTTCGCCGCTGAAGAACTGATACTTATTACCACCGGCATTTTTTGCAAAATACATAGCGGTATCCGCATTTTTTAATAGCTCTTGCGGAGATATGCCGTCTTCTGGGTAAAACACTATGCCTAAGCTAGCACCCAATACAAATTCTTGTTTATTAATAATAAAGGGGCGAGACATGACGTCTAAGATTGATTGAGCAAAGTGCGTAATCTTATGAATGTCAGTAGTGTTGTCTATGAGTACGCTAAATTCGTCACCCCCTAATCTGTAGGTTGTGGCAGAGGTACCGGCTAGTTTTTGTAAACGATTGGCAATTTGTTTAATTAACATGTCACCTGTTTGGTGACCGAGCGAATCATTAATTTTTTTGAAGTTATCCATATCCAAACAAATTAGCGCGTGTGGCGTGTTTCTGCGTACTATGTTGGCGTGGTTGGCCAAAAAGAAAGAGCGGTTAGGTAACTCTGTTAATGGATCGGTATTAGATAGTTTTAATAGTTCTTTTTCAGTACTTTTACGTGTTGTGATATCAGAAAAAACACCAACATAGTGACTAATTTTACCATCTTCATCGGTAATGGCATCTATGTTAAGTTCCATCTCATACTTTTCGCCGCTTACTCTGCGAGATTCAACTTCACCAATCCAATTACCTTTGTGTTTTAGGGCTTTTTTCACTTCTTCAGTAAATGCACCAGGGTATTGATGGAAGCTTAAATAACTGGCTAAGGCTTGCTCTCTGGTTTCACCTGTATATTTGCAATAAGAGTTGTTTACAGAAATATATTTAAACTCTGTATTGGTAATAAACACACCATCTGAAATAGTTTCAATTGAACGTTTAAATAGCTTTAATTGTTCTTCAGCAACTTTTAAATGGCTAATGTTTTTGAGAGTACCTGTCATACGCTGAGGTTGGCTGTTACTGTCTCTAGCCACTACTTTCCCTCTATCAAGCACCCATAACCAGTCACCCTTGTAGGTTTTTATTCTATAGGTTACTTCGTAGTGTTCTGATTTATCTTTTAGATGTGCATCAAGAGACTCTTGTACTCTAGGTATATCATTAAGGTGGATATTCGCTTCGTAGGAGCTGTTGACGCGAATGTCGTCCTGCGGGAAGTCAACAGTCCCCCAAGTATTTGAACGGAAAACCTGACCTTGGTAAATATCCCAATCCCATAACTCATCGCCACTGCTCCAAAGAGTTAGTTTTAAACGTTCTTCGTTTTCTTGAATTGATAATTGTATAGCGCTGCGGTTTCTAGCTTGTTTTAAAATATATAACAAAATCAATATACTGAGTATGCCATATATGACGAGAGCATTTTTTTGTAACCAAAACGGCGGAGCAATATTAATAGTTAAGGTACGAGTGGGTGACCATGAAGATAATTCAGTTTTACTTTGCACTTGCAGCTCATATGTTCCAAAGTTCAAATGAGAGAAGTGTGCATACCGAGGTGACTCAGATACGGTTTCTATCCACTTGTCCGATAGACCTTTTAATTTATACCGGTATGTTACGGCTTCGGGCATTGCTGGATTGATTTGCGCAAATTTAAAGCTCAACATATTAGACTCATAAGGTAAATCTATGTTGTTCAATAAGTGTAGCGGAGCCGTGAGAGGTGTATTTTCTGAGTGAATCGTAACGGGTAGGCTAAATACTCGGAATTGCATGATAGAAGGTGCTTTGTTTTCTTCATTTTTTGGCATGTTGAGTAACTGGTTTTCCACCGACAACTGGTTAGGGTCAAACATTAAAAAGCCATTACCACCACCAAACAGAATATGTTCATCACTCGTAAGCAACCCAACCCCTTCATTTAACTCGTTGAAATCGAACATTTCAGGGGCAATGTTTTGTAAAACCTTATGTGTGCTTAAGGATATTTCGTCGATACCGCCATTTGAATGTGCTGCCCACATGCTATTTTTGTGGATGAACGCACTTAACACTTGATTACTACTCAGCCCATTTTCCATATTGAGTTGATAAATCACCTCGTAGGAATTTTTGTCTATTGTGATCAATCCGTGGACTGCTGAAGATAACCAAAAGGCGTTTTCAGTTTCAATAACCTTGTTGACGTAACTTGTATCATTGTTGGCAAAATCTAAAATGAGCCGGGTAATTTGTTCTGTCACAATGTTGAAATGTAAGATACCGATATTAGTGTCGAACCAGATATTTTGGTTACTATCTAAGAATAAAGGATTGACCGAACTGATATTTTTATTGGATAAAGCAATTGAATGAATTTCAAAGTTCTGTATGTCGATCCAACTAAGTGAATTATTTTTGGTTGGCAGCCATATTTTGCCATCCAAAAAGTTAGCTTTCAAAATACTTTCGTCAGCAAAAAGAGTTTTCTTAAGCGTTAAATTTGAATTGCCATTTTGGTCGTATACGAATAACCCTCCTGAACTTGCAATCCAAATCTGTTCTAAATCGTCTAATGTTATCGACCATATGTGATGTTTAAAATCAGCTAAATATCTTTGGAAGGTGACCGTGTCAGGAGAGAATGAATTGATACCCGCTGTTTGTGAAGCAATCCAAATTTTTCCATCACTACCTTCTTTCATTCCCCAGATATTCTTCCCAGAAAGAGAGTTAGGGTTACTCGAAGAAGGGCTGAATAACTTTATGTCGTTTGCTTTAGGCGTATGTTTATAAACACCGCCAGAATAGGTACCGAGCCAAATAGTGTTATTAGAGTCTGCGTAAAGTCGGTAGAAATGGCTACTCTTTAAGCCAAAATCAATGTTGTTTTGATCATCATAGGTCAATAATAAGTTTTGATTTTCATCTAAAATGCTAATTCCTGTAGAGGTGCCAAGCCAAACTCGGTTATCTCCATCTTGGATGATACTTCTCACTTCTTGACCGGCTATGGCTGGTAAGCTGTTTGGACTCAGTAAATCTACTTGTGACAAGGTAAGATCGACAACATAAGCACCTAGCTCTGTTCCTAACCAATATTGATGGCCGACTTTTTTTATGTCGAACAAATAATTGGCATCTAGGGAAATATTCCAAGGATTATTTTGTTTTAGGTCATATAACCGATTGGAGCTGTGTTCCAACAAAAATAAACCGTTTCCAAAACTACCGATCCAAGTTTTATCCTGTTCGCTCAATATAAATTTAATTTCGTTCGGAAGTTTCCCTCTATTAATTGAAAAGGGGAGAAAACTATTTGACTGACTATCAAACAAATATAGGTCTTCGTTTGTGGCAACTAATAAGTCTCCATTTTTATCGTTGGCCAAAGTATTAATTTCGTTACTTTTTAATGAACTGTTGGTTTTATCGAAAACAGTGAAATTGTCTTGAATTGTATTGTACTTAGCTAAACCACTAACGGTTGCTATCCAAAGGTTACCTTGACTGTCTATGTGGGACTTTTTAATAAAACCTGCGGGTAGGGCATCTTTAACGTTTTTTGAAGGCGTATAGTTCTTGAATTCGTAACCATCGAAACGACTTAGTCCTTCAAACGTAGAAAACCAAATAAAACCATCACGGTCTTCCACTATATCAGTGACAGTATTTTGAATCAGGTTATGGGATTTGTTGTAATTTACGAAGGCATTACTTGCAGCATGAGTTGAATGACTACATTCAAAACATAACAATAAAAGAAACAAAACTGAATTGATTTTACTACGAATATTCACGTTACACCTATGGTAGATATCTACCTTATTTTTATTCTTATTAATTTGCAGCGTATCCGTATCGCTTATAGGTAAATATGCCTAATTTGAGGCCTAGCTACAAGAGGAAATGTAATAAAATTCGTTCAAATGTTATAAAATAAAGTGGTTTGTAGGAAAATCATCCAATTTTCTACTTTTTTACAGGTATCTCGTTGTTTTTTTAAATATTTTGGGATCATTAATGTTTTGGAATTGTTGATCTTTACTGCTGTTTGAATAGGTCCCACAGTGCAAAATTATTTCCCCGAATTCCTGTCGTTCTAATAGCTGTTCAAAAAATACAATTAATTCATTTAAATCTAAACCTTCTATCGCTTGGATCATTTTCTGTGAATGGGAGAAGTCATTATCTTGATTGTTGATTGCCATCCAGAATCTTTGTGCTTTCATACTTAAGTTTGTATCTTTTTCTGATAACTGTTTAATGACACCATTCTTAATGGTTTGCCAAAAATTGGTATATTGATTCAAATCTTTAGTGATCTGTCGTATAAAAGTGTGAATGGCCTCTACGAGTTGCTCTACCGATGCTTGAGGAGATTGAACATAAAACGCAAGGCCGGGGTGTTGATTATAGGGAATGTAACCACTACCAACTAAGTAGCCGAGTTGTTGTTCCGTTCGTAATTGATGAAAGAACGGGCCTGACACAACTTGTTCTGCAATGATGGTTAAGACTGTGTTTTTTACGCCGGCATCCGGAGATTGAAAATAAATGACTACAGCAGAATCTGAATGCTGGCTTTCCACTTGGTGAATGTAAGTTGGTTGATGTCTAATATCAGCGACGCCACGAGGTACTTTGTCCCCAGTCTTGTAGTTATTTCTAAAACTTTTAATCACTTTGGAAATATCTAGAGCCTCCGCATGAGTCCAGTTTCCATACATTAAACCTTTTAAATGGAATTGGTTTAATAGTTGATTTTTTGTTTGGTATATTACTTCAGGCGTGATGCTTTGCATTACGTCACACATGTCTAAAGGCATGTAATTGTGTTGTTGCATCAACACCGCCAATCGAGCAAATAGGCTGTTTATTGGTTTATTTAATAATTTGTTAGATAACCCTAATAATTGTCTGTTTTTTACTTGTTCGAAACTGTGTTCAAAGTATTCATGCTTTACAATTTGGGTTAAAAGTTTGCTATAAAACTCTAATTGATTGTCACTAAATCCGTTGGTTTGTAATGAAAAACCACCTTGATGTGGATAGAAATGAAAATGCATGCCAGCCAAATTTGCTTGGTAATACCTTTGGTTTAACTTTTCATTTAGAAGCGCAATCCATAAACGTTTTGCGGTGACTACTTCAATCCCTTGATTGACGGCTAGGCAATCGAAAGTTAAATAACAATCACCTTTGGGTTGGTTAAATTTACTGTCTTGGCCATACCAAATATGTAATCCGGGGTCTTCAATCACCTTTTGTGGAGTGTCAAACTTTTGGTTAATTGGTTTTATGGCCTGTTCTTTTGGTAAAAACTCGTTGGGTTTAGCGAGGTTTAAGCTTGAGTCGACGTTTTTATTTGAGAAAGCTTGAATAAGCTGATTACTTATTTTATCGACCGCGTAAGGTGTTTCATAATATTTAGCTATTTGGTTGGTTTTAATATCAGGCCAAATAGATTTAAGCCGCATATTTTCCGGGGTAAAATATTCTAATAACTCTAAGACTAAGTCAGGTTTAATCTGATCTAAAACATAATCTCCTTCGAGCAAAAACTCTTTGGGATATTCAAACATTGTTTGGCTAATATGCAAACTTTCATCAACGCTTTTGGTGGTCTCTGCGTAGTGCCACATTAGTTGGTTTATAGCGGCAACTTCTTCTATTCTCCAGCTTTCAATTCCATCGTTTTTAATAAGGTGAATAAACGAAAAAAGTGTTTGGGTAATTTCATTGATTTTGCCAATACCAGCAGGCGTTAGCTGAATATTTATATTAAAATCTTTAAAGTTACTTCCTTCGATCCCGCCGCCAGCATTTACACTGGTTGCCCATCCTTTCTGTTTATAAAAATGTAATAAACTGCCTTCTCCTTCATCACCAAATATATGGCTTAGGATAATCAGGGGTTTACTTCTAAAGTCTTGTTTAGGATTAGGTAAGGCAAAAGTAATTATCAAGCGTTGTGTTTTTACGATTGGTTTTATATTGATGTTAATCGCTAAATTTTCTGGTGCATAAAGGGGGGGGAGCTTTTTTGAACCAATTGGCGTTTCTTTTTTCCAGGATTTAAAACAGTTTTCGACATGTATATGCAGTTCGTCTAAGTGCAAAGGACTTACAATACATAAACAAGCATTTTGAGGTTGATAATATTTGTTATGTAAGGTTTTTAACTTTTTCTGTAATTCAGAACTCGGAAATGATTGGAATATGTCTTTATTGCCGACTGAAAACTGACTAAAAGGGTGGACTTGGTTACAGGTTTCTTTGTGTACTTGATAAAGGCGACGTAATTCGTCTTTTCTTTTTAATTGAAACTCAGCATCGATGACTTCAATTTCGTTGGTTAGTAGTGCTTCATCAAACAAAGGGTGGATTAACATTCCGCCCAAAAGGTGCAGACTTTGTAGTAGGTGCTCATCAGGGCAGTCTAAAAAATAACTTGTAAATTCAGTGCCCGTCAGAGCATTAATACTTCCATTAATTGATTCAAGAAAGTTTGGTACATGATTGGCAGTAGCGTTATTACGATCACCTAAAAATAGCATGTGTTCTAAAAGGTGACTTAAACCTTGGCAATCATTGTCATCATTAAAATGGCCTGAATTGACGGTTATTGAAGCAGCGCTTTTGTCGCAAAATTCGTCCTGAATTAGAAAAACACGTAGGCCATTGTGTAAAGTTAAGTGTTTAAATTGGCGATGGTCATGGTCACTTATGCGCAAAACTCGACTCTCTTTATTACGAAATCTTAACAAGCATAAACTAATTTTCAGATGTTAAGGATTTTTCATCTAAATATTTGCTATATTCTTAATACCCTCTAGATTTTCATTAAATATATGAAATTAATTATCATGCGTCATGGAGAAGCAGAAACATTTGGCACACTAGATAGTGCAAGATGTTTAACTCCAAATGGTATTAAACAAGCTCAAGTTGCAGGTACTTGGCTAAGACAGTATCTTGGTGAAGATCAACACGTCGATATTGCTTTAGTGAGTCCTTTTGTTCGTGCCGAGCAATCCTTTATTGAAGTCAGTAAAGAAGTGAATTGCTCTCAAAAACTCATTTCTAACGACATTATCCCAACTGGAAATCAGCAATTAGCCCATGACTACCTAAGAACTTTATTCGCCGGTGATAGCGAAAATAAACACGTGTTGCTGGTTAGTCACATGCCTTTTGTGAGTTATTTTGTAGAAGAAGTTACGATTAATAAATGTGCTATGTTGTTTGACACGTCAAGTATAGTTGTCATTGATTACAACGAGGGAGAATTAGCTGGTTTATTAGAGTGTGTCTATCACCCGAATTAGTTAAAAAATAGTAGGATTTTTCTTCAGGAAAGTAGGGTGTCGGCCGATAGTTTGTTCATGACGACTAAAAGTTTACCGGCCTACTTACAACAGGTGTTAAAAAACCATGTTGATGAATCACAACTGACTCACGATGATGAGCTTCAGGGAATTATTGATCGTCTTAGTAATTTGAATGATAAAGTTGAAGTCTTAAAGAAGAAAATTAAAGTCAATCGTCAAAAAAACGAACAAGCTTAGTTATTTATTCAGACACTTCATCTTCTACAGAGCGGTAGTGTGCAGGCATAACTTGGACCGTTTTAACCATATTATCTTTCATTTCTTTAATTTCTATGGGGTAACCCGCTAAACGTAAACTGATATTAGCTTCGGGAATTTCTTCAAGATATTCTAGAATTAGACCATTTAACGTTTTAGGCCCTTCTGTTGGAAAGTGCCAATCAAGTTCTTTATTTAGTTCTCTTATGTTGGCACTGCCATCAATGAGCACACTACCGTCTGTTTGAACGTCAGCTTCTTTACTGTGATCCGGTAAAAAGCTAGTGGTGAAATCACCGATAATTTCTTCCAAAATATCTTCAAGCGTTACGAGCCCTTGAATGTCTCCATATTCATCTACCACTAAACCAATACGTTCTTTTGCCGCTTGAAACTTATACATTAGAGTATGTAAAGGTGTAGATTCTGGGGTGTAATATATTTCTCGAACGGCTCTTAATAAAGACGCTTTAGTGAACTGATCTTTTGATAAAAGTCTTAATGCATCACGCACATGCACAAAACCCACTGCATCATCTATACTATCGCGGAATAATAAAACACGAGTATGTTGGGAGTTGACTAGTTGCTTTTGAATATCTTTCCAATCGTCATTAATGTCTATAGCTACGATATCACTACGAGGCACCATGATATCTTCAGCAGTCACTTTTTCTAAATCCAAAATTCCCACTAACATATCTTGGTGTTTTTGCGGGATTAGCGCTCCGGCTTCGTGGACGACTGTTCTTAATTCTTCACGACTTAAGTTTTTCCCTTCATCATTAACGGGACTTATACGAATCAGCGCTAATAAACCATTACAAATTCCATTCACTAAAAATACAAATGGATAGAGTACAAACATTAAAGGCAATAAGATGATAGAACTGGGGAATGATATCTTTTCTGGATAAAGTGCTGCTAGTGTTTTGGGCGTCACTTCAGCAAATATTAACACGACTAACGTTAACGAAAATGTGGTAATGGCAGTGGCAACACCTAAACCTAAGTGGCCAAATAAACGCATACATATAATAGTCGCAATGGATGAAGCGGCTATATTAACAAGGTTATTTCCAATTAAAATAAGGCCGATTAAACGGTCTGGCCTTTGTAGTAATTTTTGGACTCTGATCGCGCCTTTGTGTCCTTCATTTTCAAGATGCTTTAGACGATATCGATTAATTGACATCATGCCGGTTTCTGAGCTTGAAAAATAAGCGGAAAGTAGAATTAAAACACCCAGTATTATGAATAAACTACTGGTGGTGATGCTGTCCAACTGGGCAAATCCTTGGTAAAAAGTGAAGTCGAACTTTAAGTGCTATTGAGTTTGTATTCAAGCGTTAAGTAGCACTTCTCTAACAAAACGACTGCCGAAGTAGGCTAAGGTAAGGATTACGCTACCGATTATGGTTGATGTAATCACGGGTTTACCTCGCCAACCAAATTTTGCGTGGCCGAAAACAATGGTGGTGTAAATAACCCAAGCAATTAAAGATAACACGGTTTTGTGGGCTTGTTCTTTAGTAAACATATTGTCTAAAAAGATAAACCCACTAATTAAAGATAAGGTGAGAAGTACGGTTCCAACCAATAGTAGCTTAAACAAAATATGTTCAACTGCCATTAATGGAGGTAATGAAGAATGTAATATAGAGGCGTTTTTTTCTTTTAATCTCAAGTTGATATAGAAGAGTTGTAAGGCGTATAAAAATGCAATACCTAAACAAGCGTATGCGAAAAGAGCCAAACTAACATGAATGATTAAGCTTGGTTGGATGTTCATTTGCACAACGTGTGCACCAGGCATTGCGTTGCTTAATAATACTAAAATTCCTGTAAACCCGTATACCACGGGTAATAAAATAGTATTGGGCAATTTAAATGAGGCGCTAAGCATGGTAATGCTGATGATCCAACCGACAATAGAAGCCACATTTAGAATGCTCATGTTTTGGCCGGGTTCTATCAATATCGTACTTTTTAAAATGAATGTATGTAATACGATCGCCACAACTGCGGTTGCGATTGAAAGTGTTTTGTTTGGCCCTTGTTCCTGAAACATACCAGCAACAATGATTCCAGATGTGAATAGATAAAAAGCAAAACAAATATAATCTAACAACATATATCAGCCTTTAAATCAGCGAATAATTTTACACTTTGGAATAACATGAATTTTAAATAAGTCCGTCAGATGGCGTCATTGTGGTTAACTAGGTTAAAACTATCATTATTTTTGAATACATGACATAAAAGTTGTCATTTTAAGCTTTAAAGATGCTTCAGTTTTAATAAATATTGTAAGTTATTAATAAGCGGCGTTATTAAACATTCTTATCTGGTCTCACATTCGATATAATTAAAGTAATAACAATTGTAGGTAATAAAAGCAGATGTTCGAGAATCTCACAGAACGATTAAGTAAAACTCTTAAAGATATTAGCGGCCGTGGTCGTCTAACCGAAGATAATATTAAAGACACCTTACGTGAAGTAAGAATGGCGCTGTTAGAAGCTGACGTTGCTTTGCCTGTTGTTCGTGAATTTATCAGTCAGGTGAAAACAAGAGCCGTTGGCACTGAAGTGAGTAAAAGTTTAAACCCGGGCCAAGTGTTTATTAAGATTGTCCAGTCTGAACTAGAATCAGTCATGGGGCAGGTTAACGAATCATTAAATTTGGCTGCTCAACCACCGGCTGTTGTTTTGATGGCAGGTTTACAGGGTGCTGGTAAAACCACGAGTGTCGGTAAGTTAGCCGCGTTGTTAAAACAACGTGATAAGAAAAAGGTTTTAGTTGTTAGTGCTGACGTATACCGTCCAGCAGCAATTAAACAACTAGAGACCCTAGCCGGCGAAGTTGATGTAGGTTTTTTCCCATCTTCAATTGAACAAAAACCTATTGATATTGTTGAAGGTGCCATCGAGTTTGCACGCAAACAGTTTTTTGATGTTCTATTAGTTGATACAGCGGGTCGTTTGCACGTAGACAGTGAAATGATGGGGGAAATTCAAGCGTTACACAAAGCAATTGATCCTGTCGAAACGTTATTTGTAGTCGATGCCATGACAGGTCAAGATGCGGCAAATACAGCTAAAGCGTTTAATGAAGCGCTTCCTCTTACTGGGGTTATTTTAACCAAAACGGATGGTGACGCCCGCGGTGGTGCTGCACTGTCAGTAAGGCATATTACTGGTAAACCTATTAAGTTCTTAGGTATGGGCGAAAAGCTAGATGCATTAGAACCATTCCACCCAGAGCGAGTTGCTTCTCGTATATTGGGCATGGGTGATGTGCTTAGTTTGATTGAAGAAGTTGAACGTAAAGTCGACAAAGATAAAGCCCAAAAACTTGCGAAGAAAGTACAAAAAGGCAAAGGCTTCGATTTACAAGACTTTAAAGAACAGCTTGAACAAATGCGTAATATGGGTGGCATGATGTCACTTATGGACAAAATGCCTGGTATGGGCAATATGTCGGCACAAATAAAAGATAAAGCCAATGATAAGTCTTTCAATCAAATGGAAGCCATTATTAACTCAATGACTGCTTTAGAAAGAGCTAAACCTGAAGTGATTAAAGGTAGCAGGAAACGTCGCATTGCAGCAGGTTCCGGGACCCAAATCCAAGACGTAAACCGCATGTTGAAACAATTTACACAAATGCAGAAAATGATGAAAAAAATGTCCGGTGGCGGCATGAAAAAAATGATGCGGAATATGAAAGGTATGATGCCTCCCGGTGGTCCAGGTGGAATGGGTGGCATGTTTCCACCAAGATAAATTCTAATAAAATTTAATAGACCTTGTATCTATGACCAATAAACCTTCACACTCCTATATCAATATAATCTTTGTGGTTATATTGCTTTTGGGAGTGTTGATCAGCGGTTTTATATATTACACAGGAAACCAAATAGCTGATAATACAAAAGGTTTGATTACCCAAAAGTTACCTACCTACGATTTACTCCGAGAACTTAACAACAGCGTAATTGAACAAGAGCGATTCTTATACGAGTTTTATGCAACTGAAGATGAAAGTAAATTAGCGCTCGGATATTTACATACTAGGCAAAGCTCTCAAGATGAGTTAAGCGCGTTATTTGATATTTACGGCGAAATTTCGCCACTTATTGTCACTAGAAATAATTTACATACATTTAATCAAATTACAGATTTATTCATCGAAAATATTCGATCTGAAAATACGAAGTGGGATTTAGCTCGCGACCATTTAGCTCAATTGAGTGAGGTAAGGTCTGCAATTACGCCTAACATTAAACAGCTTATTGAGTTAACAAAAGAGAATGTAGAAAAATCTGAAAGTTATATCATTCGAGATTTAGGTACGGTTAACTTTTTTGTATTGTTTTACGCATTTGCTACCTTATTCATTGTATTTAGCGTAGTGAAAGCTTGGAAAGCTTATTTGATCAGTGCAGCTGATAACGACCGTTTGTCTTTATTTCCAAAACGAAACCCTAATCCTGTTATTAGTTTAGATGCAAAAAATAAAGTGACTTTTTGTAATCCCGCCAGCGACCGAGTTTTAGCTAAATTAGGTAAACCACTGGGGCAAGCCGAGTTTTTACTCGCGGCCAACCTTAATTCCTATCAACAGATCATTCTGGCAGATGAAAATATAGATTCATTGTCTTTTGAATACGCAATTAACGAATACTATTTTCAATGTGAAATACATTGGTTGGCGGACCAACAGCAATGGGATATTCACTTAAATGATATTACCGCTCGTAAAGAAGTGGAAAAAGAACTGGAATATCGTGCCAGTCATGATCCTGACACAGGTCTTAAAAAACGTTACGAACTAGAAAGGGCTGTGGGTGAGTTGAGTGCTAATCAACAACGTTTTTCATTAGGTTTAATTGAGATTCGCTCATACGGACAATTGGTTTCTAGTAGTGGTTTAACTGCCGCATCCCAAGTAGTCAAAGAGGTGGGAGTATCGATACAAAAGATTATTAGCCAAATTGGCGATGGTAGTTGTGAAGCGTACAGAACAGGTGAAAAAAGTTTTGCTTTAATCAGTACTTTCTATTTGGATAAATCCCAAATTGACCAATTAGTAGCAGAAATAGAACAAAAGGTTAGCTCTCAGGAATTTCACTATCAATACCAAGTAAAGTTGGACTTTGGTTTTACGTGTTTTCCAGAACACGGTGAAAACTATACTCAGTTACATATTAATTCCTTGGCCGCCCTTGATAAGTCTGCACGTAGTGATGATAAAAGTTATGTGGTATTTAACCCTGAGTTGGGAGCTAAAATAGCCCACCAACAAAAACTAGTGACTGATTTGAAATCGGCCCTTGTGGATGAAAAGTTTGAACTTTATTTTCAGCCTCAATTATCATTGATGACTGAAAAAATAATTGGTGCAGAAGTACTGATTCGATGGCAAAGGGATAACGAATGGGTTTCTCCAGGTGAATTTATTCCTTTAGCGGAGTCAGCTGGTTTAATTGTCGAACTTGGAGATTGGATTTTACGTTCCGCTTGCGAAAAAGCCTATCAACTTGTTAGCCAAGGGTTTGAAGACTTGGTTATTGCGGTAAACATTTCTCCCGTGCAGTTTGCTAGGGCAGATTTTCTAAGTAAGGTGACTCAAGTACTGGAAGAAACTAAGTTACCCGCACACAATCTAGAGTTAGAGATTACCGAAGGCGTGATAATTTATAACGAAGTTGAGACCTTAGAAATGCTCTCGTCACTCAAAAAACTGGGGGTCAAATTGGCGATTGATGATTTTGGCACAGGTTATTCGTCGTTAAGTTATTTAAAAAAGTTCAATATCGACAAACTTAAAATAGACCAGTCATTTGTAGGGCAGATTGTCACAGATGAAGCTGATCAATCAATTGTGCGTACTATTATTGAACTAGGCCGAAACTTAAATCTAACTTTGATTGCCGAAGGCGTAGAAGAGCTTGAACAACAGTCTTTACTAAAATCTTTGGGATGTGATGAAATTCAAGGTTATTACTTTAGCCGCCCCTTACCTGAGCAAGACTTTGTTAAGTTTATAAAAAACTACACTCATGCATAAAACACTAACGCATAATCCACCCACACATAAACCAATCTCGACTCAACAAGCTATGCAGTATAGCCGGCAAATATTGTTGCCGGGATTTGATTTGGATAAACAAGAAACGTTAATCAATAGCAGCGTGCTGTTAATTGGGGTAGGTGGTCTAGGTTGCGCAGCGGCGCAATATATAGTGGGAGCAGGGATTGGTTCAATGACGTTAGTCGATGATGATAAAGTCGAATTATCCAACCTGCATAGACAAGTCTTGCATGGTCATAAAGATATTGGTACTGCGAAAGTCCTTTCAGCAAAGCAGACTTTATTATTAATTAACCCTGACTGTAAAATCGACTGTATTGAAAAACGTTTAGATGAACAAGAGTTAGACGAATTAGTAGATTATCACGATATTATTATCGATTGTTCAGATAATTTGACCACAAGGAACAGGTTGAATCAGGTTTCAATAAATTCAAAAACACCGCTTATTTCTGGCGCTGCTATTCGCATGGAAGGTCAAATTTCGAGTTTTATTCCTAATACTAAAAATGCTTGTTATCAGTGTTTAAGTAACTTGTTTGTTGAACACAACCTGAGTTGTGTTGAAGCAGGGGTTATGTCTCCAATAGTGGGGATTATTGGTGCTATGCAAGCCTTAGAAACCATAAAAGTATTAACCGAGTTTGGCGAACCTTTAGTAAATAAACTGATGTTATTTGATGGCTCTAGTATGCAATGGCAAACATTTAAAGTGAAAAAGTCGTCTGAGTGTACTGCTTGTAACATTTAGTCAATTTATCGGTTATGGCCTATTCAGCCATAACCGATTCATCTTATTAGTATATTAATTGTATAATTTATAAAGCTCACTACCCGTTAATAAGAAAGCCCCTGTTGCATAAACTTGTGTATCTTCGGCAGATACGTTATCCGGCGCTTCACCTATTTGTTGTACCCAACCTAATTTACCGCTAGGTTGCACCGCTGATATTAGAGCGGCCCATGCTTTTTCAGCAACAGGTAGAAAAGTTTTCTTGTCTAAGATCCCTTGATTGATACCAGATGCAAAAGCAAAAGCCATTAAACCTGTACCACTGGTTTCTTTAAAAGGTTTGGTTTGAGGATCAAGTACCGAAGGGCGCCATAAACCATCTGCTTGTTGTGCCTTAGCTAAACGAGCCATCATCTTTTTAAAAATATCTTCGTATTGATGACGGTTTTGATGGGTTTTAGGTAGGTGTTCTAAAATTCTAGCTAAACCTGCTGCGACCCAACCGACACCTCTAGCCCATATGACTTTTTCACCATTAGGTTCACGTTTGTCAAAAAAGCGCGTATCTCTGAAAAACAAATGATCTTCATTATCCCACAACAGATTGACAGTTTCCCATAGTTCTTTGTTGGCAAAGTCTAGATAACGTTTATCGCCTGTTACTTTGCTTAAATGGATCCAAACTGGTGGCCCCATGAATAATGCATCAGCCCAACACCAACGATTTTTACAAGGACGTAAGTTAAATTTTCGGTGGCCAAATTCGTCGACAAACAATTTATTAGTGATAGGGGACTTCTGTGTCACATCTTCGTATGTGAGACTGGTTGTAGAGGGGCTTTGTAAAATGATAGAGAAAATAACTTTTAGAGGAGCCAGAATTTCGTCTTTTGGATACTTTTCGTATAAATCTAAATAGAGTTGACCTATAGCATAGTCGTCTGCATTGTAGATACGGGGGGCAAATAAATAATTACCGTTTTTTGCAATGTCTAACAACTGTTCGTAATATTGTTCATTACCTTGTTCACTGGACAGTTTAGCCATTCTGGCCATTCCCACATAAAAAGCCGCGTAAACCCAACCTTGAGGATGGCTACTTTCGTCAGTAGGAGCCATATGTGCGCCATCGTCATAACCTTTAAATAGATAGGTCTTTGAATCAAATTGGGCCATTTGCCAATCGGCGACTTTTTGCATGGCTTGATACACTGATTTTTTATTAGCTTGTGCACTCAAAACAACTTGGCTACTGGCAAAAGATAACTTAATACAACTGACGATTACTAAACTGCTTAAAACTATGGCTTTAGACAAATACATTTTGGATTCCATGATTAATATCTAACAAATTAATTATTTAGGTTACTAATTACACATAATACATTTCAATCAGATATCAGACAAGTGATTGGTTTAAGATTTAGAAATTGGAGGCTTACATAAGCGAAGAAGATATAATAAATGGTAAAAAAGGGGGAGTGTAGATAAGGATGTTAACAAACTCATACCTGAATATGAGTTTGATTTTATTTAATCGTTATAAAAATTATGTATCTGTAGAGAACGACTCTTCAATTTGGCTATGTCTTTTTATGCTGTTGCCTAAGTGTGCTTTAATCGAAGCTCTGGCTAAATCACTGTCTTGAGCTTTTATCGCTCTACATATTTGTCTATGCTCTTCTTGAATAACCGACAGTAATTTATCCCCACCAAATCCATTTTCATAGTTAGTGATCATTTCTCGTGCTGGGATGACACCTGAACCAATATAATCAATAAAACGTCTAAAATATGGGTTACCAGAAGCATCGGCTATGGCTTTATGAAAGGCAAAGTCTTCTGCAATAGAGTCTTCACCATCCGCAATCTTTTTCTCCATATCTAACATGCACTTAGTGATGTTTTCCATTTGTTCTTCAGAACGCTTGAGTGCGGCCATGGCACCCATTTCAACTTCAACCGACATACGTAATTCAAGAATTTGAATGGCGTTATGAATTGACTCAAATTCAGCTTTAGTGATTTGAAAAGATTTATCATTTTTCTTTGAAGTTACAAATACACCAACACCTTGTTTACTATCAACCAAACCTTCGGCTTTAAGTTGAGCAATGGCTTCCCTAACAACACTGCGGCTAACACCCGATTGTTGTTCGATGATTTTTGAAGAAGGGAGCTTGTCACCTATCTTAAGATTACCTTTGAGGATTTCTGCTCTAAGGGATTCAACTAATTCTGTTGTAAGACCACCCGATTTTTGTACTCGAGCTAAATTGAATGAAGTCATATTTAGTAGGCTGTTCCTATGCATTTATAGTGGCGAGCATATCAAATTGCACAGAAGAACACCATATTTGCTAGATCAAATAGCGCTTGCTCTGCATTTGCAATTGCTTGTAAGATATCATTTATTCATAACAGCTAAATTATTGCAAATTATAATTTTGTTAATTTAGCTTTGTTTAAAAATATGTAAATTGATAAGGCTTTAAGTATGGGTGTAATGAGTAAATCTGGTGTATTAATGTTGTTTGTTACCATGTTTTTGGCATGTAATCAGCTTCAGCATAATAATAATTTGCTAAACGTGGACTCCAGTGAAGTGATTAAACCCTGGCAACGTTATTTAAATAATCCGAATACAAAGCTAATTGATTATTCGGCAGTGGGTATAAATTATTCAGAATCCGCTGCCGTAGATAAAGATTTACCCGTTTTTTCTGTAGCAGATTATGGTGCAGTTGCTAACGACAACATTACTGACAAACAAAGTATTCAAAAGGCCATAAATGCTGCTGAATTGGCAGGTGGAGGTGTAGTAACTTTCCCTAAAGGACGTTTTCTAATTAACACTAAGTTAGATGGGAGCCCTCTAAATATTGGAAGTTCAAATATTGTTTTAAGAGGCAGTGGAAATAGCAAAAACGGCACACATTTATTTATGCAACGGGCACTTTCTCCTGCAGATCCTGCTAAGAAGTGGACAGTGCCTGCAATGATCCAGTTTAGGCCCAAAAACGTTTCCGCACCATCTACCAGCAAAGTTGGAAAATATAAACAAACCTCCTTAATCATCGCCGATGTAAAACAAGGTGCTCAGTATATTCGCGTTGAACATCCTGAGCGGTTCAACGCAGGAGATTTAATAACGTTACAAATGCAAAATACACAAGCGAATGATGATTTTTTGTTAGGTAAAAAGCCACGTTTTAATTGGCAATCGATTTTGCAAAAAGGGGTTCAGGTAAAAGAAACATTAGAGCTAGAGAAAGTGGTGGATGACCGACTGTATTTTAGGCAACCTTTGTTGACCCGCATAAAATCAAATTATGGGTGGAAAGTGCATTCCATCAATTATATTACGGGAGTAGGTATAGAAAATTTAAGGTTTACCGGAAATTTCAATCAGAACTTTGTGCATCACAAAAATGCTTATCATGACTCTGGATATACCGCTATTTCACTTATGTATACAACTCATTCATGGGTTCGTAATCTTGTTTTTGAAAACGTATCTGATGCAGCTAATATTTCTGGTGGAGTGGCTAATAACATTTTACTAAATGTAATCGAAGGTAATAGAGGACATGCTTCATTTGGTATCAAGTTTGGAACCAGAAATTTAATTGGACTTAATATAGATAAAACCAATCATGGCCAATGGCATGGCCCTGGGGCATCTCATTTATCAGTGGGAAATGTGATCTGGCGTTTTATTAGCCCTGAGTCACGGGGAATCGACTCTCATGGTGGAAATCCTCGTTTCACCTTATTCGATAAGGTAACGTCAAAGGGATTTGGTGGTTGGGGAGGAAGTTATAAGAATTTGCCAAATCATTTGGAAGGGTTAGTGTTTTGGAATTTTAAACAAACTGGTGACAAAGTCGGGGAGTGGCACAAAGATAAATTTAATTTTTGGGACATTCAAGCTCCTAAAGAGCAAAACTACACTTTCTATACTGCCGTAAACCCTATGTTAATTGGTTATGAAGGCAGTGCAACTGGGTATAATCCAAGGCAGGTTGAGCATGTTTCAAGTTTTGGGCAAAACGTGGCATTAGACTCCCTTTATGAGTCGCAATTAACCTCAAGGTTGGGTAATACACCCATTTGGATGCGCGAGGCACTGATTGAGTGGAAAACCTTACAAAAAAAGTACCTTCCTTAGCGACAATAGTTTGTTTAATGAAGACGTTTAACTATAGCTTTATTTTAGAAAATGGATCACTTTCAAAATAGGTTGAGGCTGCTGCAGTGGCCTTTTTAATATGTGTTTGCATGGCCATTTTAGCTTGTTCTGGATCACGTTTCTCTAGGGCTGAGACTATATCTTTATGGTCTTGAATACTGGGGTGAACGCCATCTTCTCGTAATCTAATCGCAAATGCCGAACTTAAATCTGATTGACTTCGTAACTGCCATAACCAATCGACTACGGTAGACATTGCACTGTTTTGGCTTGCTCTGGCAATAATATTGTGAAACTTCCAATCGGCCTTTTCAGAGGCATCGGGTCTCTTCTCTTCTTCTTCCATTTCAACAATTGTATCTTTTAACTGTTGAACTTGAGCATCTGTAATATGTTCGGCAGCTAGGGCACAGGCTTCGCTTTCTATGATTAGCCTAGTGTCCAAAATTTCAAATGGACCAATTCCTTTGTCTTCGATAGTAAGAAAAGGCTTTCGCTCTGTCACATAAATACCAGAGCCAGTTTTTATTTCAACTATCCCTGACAACTCGAGTGCAATCATAGCTTCGCGAATTGTTGGGCGGCTCACATCAAGTTTTTCAGCTAACTCTCGCTCAGATGGCAGTCGTTTACCTGGGGGTATCACTCCGTCATTAATCAATTTCGAAAGTTGTTCTGCTACTTTTACATATAGCCTGTCAGTTTTTATTGCTTGTAATTCCATACTTACCCTTAAATCTAGTTTAAAGATAACCAACTCATGCCCAAACGTTGCGATAGTGAACTTGTATTTATCGGTAGGGAAATCAATGGCTTCTTTAGTTATTTGTGATGGTAAAGTGGCATTACCAATAATTCAAGCGGTATTTGTGCTAAGTGGCCGTTGTTCCTTATTATTTTTTATCTCTGTATGCAAAATTGTATATTCAACAATATTAGTGTCGTATGTCACATGTCATTTGGTAAGGCCGCTTTACACATTTGTCTTTAATTTTGATTTTAGTGATGTTAAATTAATCGCTTAAAGATAGATTAAAATATTAATTTGTTGGTTACTGATGCTGCTTAAAGGTAGTCAGGTTGATTGTTGATTAAGTGGCAGTTAAATCTTAATCATGGTCAGTTACCAACGACTTATGATTTGACGATTTGGGTTGAATGAAAGAGGTTGTTTAGATGAAAATATATATGAGTGTTTTAGTCAGTTTATGTTTGCTGGCTTGTTCAGAGCAAAGTGCTCAAATTGACGCTACAAAAAACATTGATAAAGCAATTAGTGAACCTGTTATCAGCGAGATTGAGAAGGGTACGCTTGATGCACCTCTACAATTTGACACAGCTGATGCTAGGAATAACTTAACTTTCGTAAAAGATCAATATCTAAAAATGATTGCCTCAGTTGATGCTAACAAAAACCTTAAATTAGCTCAGAGTTGTGAAAAAGAGCAGGCAATTTGTTTTCCTAGAGCAATGGAACACAACGCCATATATATGGAAAGATTAACCAAATGGACGAATGGGTTTTATCCCGGGTTGTTATGGAAATTATTGGCGGTTAACCAAGATATAAGCGGATTTACACTATCTCAAAAAGAAAAGGTACTGAGTAAAGCCCAGTTTTACCAAGCTGCGTTAATATCTGAAACTAAGCGTGGTTCTACTCATGATTTAGGCTTTTTGCTGAATGATTCTTTTGGAGAAGCGTTAGAATATGCTGAATTATCAGAAGATTTACGCAGCGAATACCAAGAAGCTTTGGCTGTAGGACGAAATACTCTTGCGACACGTTATGACGAAAAAGTTGGATTAATTAAGTCTTGGGACTGGGAGGCGCAATATCTAGCCCACATCAAAAATGGTGAACAGACCAATAGGCTACTATTAAGTCTTGCAAAACCTTGGGCGTTTCCAGTGATCGTAGACAACATGATGAATTTAGAATACATGTTCGATAGTACTGACCAAGCTCATAGAGATCTCGCTTATTCTCATGCAAAACATACGCTGATTAATCATTATTTTTACGAAGCTGGCGATGCCGATAAACAATTTCCTATTGCGTATCATGTATTTGACTATGGTGAAATGAAACCTGGTAATTGGCAAGGGGCCGGTAATATATCTGCTTGGGCTCGAGGTCAAGGGTGGTCACTTTATGGTTATGTTACTGTGCTAGAGGCTTTGAAGGTAAAGGGGACTGACTTAGATATTCCTGATTTTGATTCTCATGTTAAACGTTTAGTCGCTTCAATCGAAAAATTATTGGGCGATGAGTTTGTTCCAGATTGGGATTACTACGCAGAACGTCCAGATGCTGCTGAAATAGCTGCTAATCAGCATGCTGATACTGCCCGCTACTCTCACCTACTTGGTTTATGTGACTTTCAAATTGAGAACGATATATTGCCCTATGTAGGTTATGCGCCTATCAAGGTAGATAAGTCTATCATTGCTGATGATACTCTTGCGTTTTTAGCTGATAAGAAATCAGTATATGGTGAAGACTATGTTCATGAAGATTTTGTGGCTCCATGTGGCACTCAAGCTTACGACATAACGGCTACTCATATTCCTAAGGATACGTCTGCTGCAGCACTGTATGCCGCTGCATTGTATCGTTTAGCTTTGCATACTGAGGACAAAGTACAAAAAGATAAAGCTGTGTTGTTAGCAGATAACATCATGGCAGAATTAACGAATAACTACCTGACGTCAAAGGCTAAAGGTCAAGATTACGACCTAGGTTTTGTATTAGCCGAGGCTACTGGTAATTTACCTAATGCAAGTGAAATTAATACATCGATTGTGTACGCAGATTTCTATTTTTTAGAGGCCAATATTCTTAAACTTGAAGTGGCTAAAACGCAATAAATACAATTGCTTGGGTGTGTTAGGTGTGCAGGCCTAACTCGCCCTATTAACGCTGTTAGGCCTGCACTTACACCTAACCCTGCAATATCCCTCTTTTGTGAAAATACTTGATTAATTATCTATTTTTGTTTAAATTGGAACGGTGGCCTTACCAATTTAGTGTTGGGTAACTCGACAGGTTTATTTGATTTAGATTTAAGCCTTAACGAATTGTAAACTGTATATTAGGAACAAACTGTGGCTGAAACATTAACCTTACACCCAGATCGCTTATTTAGCTCAGATCCCATCCAAAGGGACATCGCTCGACGCCTTTATAATAAGATCAAGGACCTGCCTATTGTGAGTCCTCATGGGCATACTGATCCAAGTTGGTTTGCTGAAAATGAAAATTTTTCAAATGCCACCGAATTATTGGTCCAACCCGATCATTACTTATTACGTATGTTGCATAGTTACGGTATACCTATGCAATCTTTGGGTTTTGTAAGTAAAACAACTGACGGCCAAGAGATACCTGTTGAAACGGACCCTAAACAAGTGTGGCGAACATTCGCTAAACATTACTACTTATTTTTAGGCACACCCACCCGTACTTGGTTAGATTACGTATTTGTAAACGTGTTTAATATTGAAGAAGCGTTAAGTGAAGATAATGCAGATAGTTACTATCAACAAATTACAGATGCCCTGCAGTTAGATTCTTTTAAACCACGTGCTTTATTTGAACGCTTCAATATAGAGGTGATTGCCACCACAGAAGGTGCACTTGATGATTTAAAACATCATAAAACAATAAAAGAAAGTGGTTGGACGGGAAAAGTTATTACGGCGTTTCGCCCAGACAATGTCACAGATCCCGAGTTTGAAGGGTTTGAAGATAATTTAGCTAGACTCGCTGAGATTACCCAAATCAATATTGACACTTTTGCTGGTTACTTAGCCAGTTTACAAAATCGTCGACATTACTTTAAAGAGATGGGCGCTACTTCTACTGATCATGGGCATGCTACAGCGCGTACGTTAGATTTGTCTGATGAAGATAAAGAAGCTTTGTATCAAACTATTCGCTCTACAGACTTCACTGCTGAAGAAGCTGACCGTTTCCGTGCACAGATGTTGACAGAAATGGCGACTATGAGTATTGAAGATGGGTTAGTGATGCAAATACACCCAGGGGTATACCGCAATCACAATCAATCTTTGTTTGAACAGTTTGGCCGAGACAAAGGCGCTGACGTACCTGTTGCCACTGAATATGTGCACAATTTACGTCCGTTGTTAAACAAATATGGTTCACATCCTAAATTTAAGGTTATTGTCTTTACATTAGATGAGACTAATTACACACGGGAATTAGCGCCACTTGCAGGGCATTATCCTGCGTTGAAATTAGGTCCGGCTTGGTGGTTCCATGACAGTCCAGAAGGAATGCGCCGTTACCGACAACAAGTCACTGAAACTGCCGGTTTTTATAATACAGTAGGCTTTAATGATGATACGCGAGCATTTTTGTCTATTCCAGCAAGACATGATGTGGCTAGGCGAATGGATTGTGCCTGTTTAGCTGAACTAGTTTCAGATCATAGATTAACCGAAGCCCAAGCAGAAAAGATTTCGTATGATTTAACTTATACCTTGGTTAAACAAGCCTATGATTTATAAAAATTGACTTGACTAAGATGAATGCAATCATCAATAAAAAGTAACTCTTATTGTGTATAAAAATGTGAGCCGGCTATCCATAGTCGGCTTTTTTTTACTTAATATTTAACATTTCATTTTGTTTGATTTTAACCTTTTACTAACAATTTCAGTCATATATTGTATATAACAAGCGTTGTTGTAAAGGGGTTAGCAATGCTTGTGAGCGAAAATGATTGAAAATGCTTGACTATGTTTTTCTTAAATGTAAAATTACGTTAACAATTTGGAACAAGAGCTTCTTGTACATCAATCGCTGGAGTTAAACAGAAGATGCCAAGCAAAAAGAATGAATTTAAACATGTTGATTATAACTGGGACGATGCCGTCGCAGATAAGTTAACACCTATTGAAAGCCTAGTTTATCGTTCGAATATTCTAGGAGCTGACCAACGTATAACGAATACAGGTGGTGGCAACACTTCAGCTAAACTAACTGAAATTGATCCTCTAACGGGCGAAGAAGTTGTCGTTTTATGGGTAAAAGGATCGGGTGGTGATTTACGTACCGCTAAAGTAGAGAACTTTTCTTCTTTATATCAAGGCAAATTGAATGCTTTAGATGCTACTTACCAGGCTCGTGACGACAAAGGTTATAAGCAAGCTGGTGAAGATGCCATGATTGGTATGTACAAACATTGTAACTTTTGTTTGAACCCAAGAGCGTCATCAATTGATACTCCTTTACACTCAATGATTGCAGATAAACATGTTGACCATTTACATCCAAATGCTGTTATCGCTATTGCATCTTGTAAAGATCAAGAAGCATTAACTGAAAAGGTTTGGGATGGCAAAATGGCCTATGTGCCATGGATGCGCCCTGGTTGGGAAGCGGCCAAAGTGTGTGAAGATGCATATGCAGCAAAACCAGATAGTATTGGTATTTTACTTGGCCAACACGGTCATACTAACTGGGAATCTGAAAGCAAAAGTTGTTATGAAACTTCTTTATGGGTTATCGAAACAGCAGCCCGTTATATTGAAGAACACGACAAAGGTGATAAAACATTTGGTGGTGCTAAGGTTGAGAGTTTGTCTGAAGAAGACCGCACTGCGTTATTAGCTAAATTTTTGCCTGTAGCTCGCGGTATTTTATCGAATAAAGTTAAATTTATTGGCACTGTTCAGTCAGATGAAACAGCATTACGTTTCGTCAATAGCGTTGATGCACCTAGATTAGCTAAGTTGGGGACATCATGTCCTGACCATTTCTTACGTACAAAAATTCAACCTTTATATATTGATTTCAATCCAAAAGCAGACAGCTTTGAAACCTTGGTTGAAAAACTAAATGCTGGTATCGAACAATATCGAGTTGAATATAAAGCTTATTACGACGCATGTAAGCGTGATGATTCTCCAGCCATGCGTGATCCAAGCCCTACAGTTATTCTAATCCCAGGCGTGGGGATTATTGGTTGGGGTAAAAATAAGTCAGAATCACGTGTGACTACTGAATTCTATAACTGTGCTATCGAAGTGATGCGCGGTGCAGAAGCAATCAGTGAATACACTGCATTGCCTCAACAAGAAGCATTTGATATTGAATATTGGGCACTAGAAGAAGCTAAGTTACAGCGTATGCCTAAAGAAGCGCCTTTAGCTCGCGATGTTGTTGTTGTTATTGGTGCGGGTGACGGTATTGGTAAAGAAACAGCATTTCGTGTTGCAAGAGAAGGTGCTCACGTAGTTTGTGCTGACCTACGTTTTGAAGCGGCTCAAAAAACCGCTGATGAATTAGCAGCTATATACGGTCAAGGTATCGGTGTAGCGGGTACAGGTATTTCTGGTTGTGGTCCTGCTATTGCACAAGCAGTAAATATTACTGACCGTGAAAGTGTTCAGAAGATGTTTGAACAGGTTACCTTAGCCTACGGTGGAATTGATAAAGTTATCGTTACTGCTGGTGTGTTCTTGGCTCCAGGTCAAGCGGGCATGAGTGATGATCAACAGTTTGATGTGAGTTTTGCGGTAAATGTTAAAGGTGGCTACATTGTAGGCACAGAAGCAAACAAAATTTGGACAGCGCAAGGGTTGAAAGGCGCTATGGTATTAACCACTAGTGTTAATGCAGCTGTAGCGAAAAAAGGTTCGTTGGCTTACGACACAAGTAAAGCCGCCGCAAATCACTTAGTACGTGAATTAGCCGTTGAATTATCGCCATTAGTCAATGTGAATGGACTAGCACCTGCTACCGTAGTAAAAGGCAGTACTATGTTCCCACGTGACCGTGTTATTGCTTCTTTGACTAAATACAATGTTGAATTTGGTAAAGATGATTCAGATGATGAGTTACGCGATAAGTTAGCTATGTTCTATGCTCAGCGCACATTAACTAAATCTCCAATTACACCGGCTGATCAAGCTGAAGCGGCATATTTGATGGTTTCGGGTCAGTTAAGCAAAACAACTGGTCAAATTATTAGTGTAGACGGTGGTTTACACGAAGCGTTTTTACGCTAAGTTACGAACGAATTAGGAATTATTATGACTCAACGTATTGATAAAGGGCTTATTGCCGAAGAAAACGCTAAGTTAGAAGCGGATCTTAAAGAAGATTATCAAGCACTAGGTAACAAGTTATCTCGTGAAGGTATCAACATAGATGAAATTACTGCCAAAGCGCAAGAGTTCCAAATCGCCGTTCCTTCTTGGGGAACGGGAACGGGCGGAACACGTTTTGCTCGTTTTCCTGGTGAAGGTGAACCTCGCAATATTTGGGAAAAATTAGAAGATAGTGCTGTCATTAATGATCTATCTCAGTGTACCGAACGTGTTTCGCCGCACTTCCCATGGGATAAAGTAGATGATTTTTCAGAACTTAAACAAACTTCTGACAATCTTAATTTGAAGTGGGACTCGATCAACTCAAACACTTTCCAAGACCAACCTGGTCAAGAGCATAGTTTTAAGTACGGTAGCTTGAGTAACACTAGTCAAGCGTCACGTGACTTAGCGATTCAGCATAACCTTGATTGTATTGAATACGGTAAGGCGTTGGACTCAAAGACGCTAACAGTTTGGGTGGGTGATGGTTCTAACCATCCGGGTCAACAACATTTCCAACATGCTTTTGAGCGTTATTTAGAAAGCATGAAAACAATCTATGCTGGTCTTCCTGCTGATTGGGAATTGCATATCGAGCATAAAATGTTCGAACCTGCTTTTTACTCAACTATCATTCAAGATTGGGGCAGCAATGTACTAGCAGCCATGGAACTGGGTCCACAAGCTAAGTCTTTAGTTGATTTAGGACACCATGCACCAAACGTTAATATCGAAATGATCGTATCTCGTTTGATCCAATTCAAGAAATTAGGTGGCTTCCACTTTAATGACTCTAAATATGGTGACGATGATTTAGATAGTGGTAGTTTACACCCGTATCAGCAATTCTTAATTTTTAATGAATTAGTGGATGCAGAATATCGTCAACAAGCTGAATTTGGGCCTAACTACATGTTAGATCAATCACATAATGTGACTGACCCGATTGAAAGTTTGATGAACTCAGCTGCCAGTGTGCAACGTTCTTATGTGTCAGCATTGATTGTTGACCGTGAAAAATTAACTGGTTATCAAACCGCTAACGATGCACTGATGTGTAGTAATATATTGAAGAAAGCCTTTACAACTGACGTATCGCCAATCCTAGAAATGGCGCGTTTACAAAAAGGTGGAGCGATTGATCCAATTGCGGTTTACCGTAAGTCTGGATATCGTGCACAAGCTGGTGTTGAACGTCCAAACACGGGTGGAAATGGTTCTGGAATCGTATAAATTTCTAGAATAATGAAAAAACAAAACTCAAAGATGCAAGGGCCAATTGGTACTAGTGTCTTTGAGTTTTTTGTAATAGAACGAAAATAGACCGAGCAAAAAATAATAATTAGCACTAGCAATGTAATACTACTCGACTAGTGATATCGGAGGCAAAATGTCTACAGCTGAAGAATTTGAAATTAAACCCGTCTCACCTCAAAAACTACAAGGGCCAAAAACCTTTGCTGCCAGTTATGCCGGTGAACATGTGGCCGGAACAGAGTTTGTTATTGGCGCATTGTTTGTTGCTTGGGGGGTCGGGGCAGCCGACGTTCTAGTAGGGTTGCTATTTGGTAATTTACTTGCGGTATTGACCTGGGGTTTAATTACTGCACCTATCGCGACTGATACCCGTTTAACACTATATGCATACTTAGAAAAAATTGCTGGGCCAGGTACCATCAAATTGTATAGCGTGGTTAACGGTATCCTGTTCTGTGTGCTCGCAGGCGCCATGATTACCGTATCCGCTTCAGCTGTCAGGATCTTGTTTGGAATTGAAGACCAAGTGGGTTATTTACCTTCTGATATGCGTTTTGTGCTAGTTGTTCTTGGTGTTGGTGCTGTGGTGGTTTACATGGCAGTAAAAGGTTTTAAAAAACTGGCCGCTTTTGCTGAAGTGTGCGCACCTTGGATGATACTCATGTTTTTCGTTGGTGCTTTAGTCATGATGCCTACCACAATTGGAGCTACAGCTGGCGTTGAAGGCATCAGTAGTTTTGACGACTTTCTAACGGTCGCTAGTGAATCTATTTGGAAAGACACTGAAGGTGAAGTAGGTATTTGGCATGTCATCGCTTTTGCATGGGTTGCTAACTTAGCTATGCACGGCAGCTTAGGCGATATGACTTTACTGCGTTTCGCAAAAAGTGCCAAATATGGTTATTTCTCAGCTCTTGGCATGTTTATTGGCCACTACATGGCTTGGGTTTGTGCGGGCATTATGGGTGCAGGTGCAGCTATTCTTCTTAAAACCAGCATTACAGCCATTGACCCTGGTTCGGTAGCTTATACTGCTTTAGGCGCGTCTGGTATTTTAGCGGTTATTATTGCTGGTTGGACAACCTCTAACCCCACTATTTATCGTGCTGGTTTGGCATTTAGTTCATTAAACAGTGCATGGGGTCGCACTAAGGTGACTATCGTAGTAGGTATCATTACGACTATCATCGCCTGTTCGCCATTTGTATTCTCTGGTTTATTAGGCTTTGTCGGATATATGGGCTTATTGTTAGCGCCAGTAGGGGCGATTATTGTTACCGAACACTGGATATTCCCTAAAATTGGTTTAACGCGTTATTGGTCAAGTTATAAAGGCAATACTACAAACATCGCTGCCTTTGTTACATGGATTGTGTCTATGATTGTTGGTGTTGCTGTTGAGCAAGCTGGCCTATTACACTTATTCTTTGTTTTGGTGCCATTATGGTTATTCTCTACTGTGATGTACATCGTGCTTGCCTCATCAATGGGAGCTAAAGACAGTTACCCAGAAGCACAAGCTGCTGAGCAAGCAGAGTTAAAGCGTAAAGAAACCGAAGCAACTTATTTAGCCTCTGAAAATGCAATTGAATCTTCAAGTTCAAACGATGTACCCGTCGTGGCAACTATGTCTAAGTACGTTTCTTGGGGCGCCTTGTTAGCCTGTTTGTATATGGGGATCATGTCTTATGTGAATAACGATATTGAAACTATTACTACTTGGTTAATTGTTCCTACCCTTATTTATTTCGTCACTGCGACCTATGCATATGTCGCTAGCAACGATGGTGATTAATATCTAAACGGAAAGAGGTATTCAATTTAAGTTTTTGAGTATGCTCTTGGTTAATGTGATAATAATAAGCAGTGATTGGTAACGCTATATTTTGGTGTCATTAATCACTGCTTTTTCGTTGTAATCTATTTGTTGTTTATTTAGTTGATAAATAAACAACTACGTTAAGGTGCAAATATATGCACCGAACGATAAAAAATAATAATAAAAATCAAAGATTTACAATCCTTTTGTATCCTACAGAGCCTATTGGAGGTTTTTTTTAATGACAAATTTAGTAGATTTAGTACCCGCTGGTGTAGTGAGTGGTAAGGATTTAGATACCTTATACCGCGTAGCTCGTGAAAATAAGTTCGCCTACCCAGGCGTTAACGTAGTGAGTACCAATTCAATCAATGCAGCGCTTGAAGCTGCACATAGAATTCAGTCCCCTATAATTATCCAACTTTCTTATAGTGGTTCGGCTTTTTTCTGTGGAAAAGGAGCTCCATTAACAGGTCATCAGCCGGCTATTGTTGGCGCTATTGCTGCGGCGTATCACATTCATAATGTCGCAAAACATTATGGTATCCCAGTTATTCTGCATACCGACCATGCCGCTAAAAAGTTATTACCTTGGATAGACGGGTTACTTGTAGAAAGTGAAGAACTCTATGCTCGTACAGGTAAACCTTTATTTAGTTCACATATGTTAGATTTATCTGAAGAGCCATTGGAAGAAAACATCTCCACTTGCAAAGATTATTTAGCCAGAATGGATAAAATGGATATTTCCATTGAAATCGAACTAGGTTGTACAGGTGGTGAAGAAGATGGTGTTGATAACACTGATATCGATAATTCATTACTTTACACTCAACCAGAAGACGTGAGTTATGCCTACGAAGAGTTGAGTAAGATAAGTGACCATTTCACTATCGCTGCCTCATTTGGCAATGTGCATGGGGTATATAAGCCTGGCAACGTTAATCTTACTCCGGTAATTTTGAAAAACTCTCAGGTTTATGTGTCTAAAAAGCATAACTTACCAGACAACTCTCTTAACTTTGTTTTCCACGGTGGATCTGGTTCTACACCTGCTGAAATTGAAGAAGGTATCAGTTACGGCGTGATAAAAATGAACATTGACACTGATACTCAATGGGCAAGTTGGAAAGGGGTGTTAGATTATTATCAAGATAATAAAGATTCTTTACATACTCAAATAGGCAACGATTCAGATCCAGATGCGCCTAATAAAAAATATTATGATCCTCGCGTTTGGTTACGTAAGTTAGAAGAAGGTATGGCAGATCGCCTAATACTGGCTTTTAAAGAGTTGAATTGTGTTGAGAGGTATAAAACTAGGTAAGAATGACTTTCCTGCACTCCTCTTGCTCTGCAAGAGGAGTATTTGTTTGTTGCTTGTCAGGTAATCTATGTATAGCAAACAAGATTTCGTCGTTTGTATGCTGCAAAATATCAACGCGCTTGCGTTAGAGCCTATGTTCAAAGCTAGGCATCTATTAATAATAAAAACTTATCTCAGAATGTTTCTTGTTAAACTCAATTAAAGTTTCTTTATTGAATTGTTAGATAAAAGGGGCAAAATTAATTGTGTCCATAAAGATAACTTTTTACCTGAACCATTTCCCACCTGTGTGATATTTTGCTTGTTTGAAAAAGTACCAAAAATACGATCCCATATAATCAATACACAGCCATAGTTTGTATTACTTTCTTGGTAATTAAGGGAGTGATGAACTTGATGCCATTCTGGCGTGGTAAATACCTTGCCGTATACACCCGCTGTGAGCGGTAAATTGCAGTGGTTGATATGTACTGTGGTTAAAACAAACATTATCATCACCGCTACTACATCACTGCTCGCACCTAATAATGGCATAACTACGGCTGAGCCTAGGTTTAATCCGATAAACTCAAGGGGATGCGTTCTATCTGTGCGGCATACACTCATTTTTGTAATATGGTGATGTGTGGCATGAATGCGCCATAAGAATAAAAACCTGTGCTGCACTCTGTGTGCCCAATAACCAATAAATTCACGAGCTAATAAGCAACAAAATGCCATCAATATTAGGCCACTTATTGTATTGGCTTCGAATCTAAATGTTATACCTAGTGGTTCGCGAATCGCACTAAATATATGTTCAATGTGGGAGTCATAATGCCTAGCATAAAGTGGTATCCAAAATAAGTAGGTTGCTAAAACCCAGAAGGCATCGATTGCTAAATCATATTTATTAAGAAACCAATCTTTTCGTTTGGGAATAATACGTTCTAATAGCAAAAAGAATGGAAAAGACAGCCAAGTTACCCAGCCCACTAAGCTCCATGGTTTTATCCAACCCGATACACAAGCACTAGCAGTTAGTATGGTTAACGTTAAAACAAATATTGGTTGAGGTAACGACCATAAAAAAGTGCGTTGTTTAGATGTATCCATATCAATTTCCTACTTTGGCCACTGAGCATTCACTTTAATTAATGACCATACATTAGTTTTTAACGCATTTCATAGTGAATATCACATATTAGCCCTTGTCATTTAGGTATAACATTCTGGCCTTTAATGAACCAATAAGCATTTTTTGACTGAGATAATTTTCAGATGACTTATCAGGTGTTTTTAACCAATTTGGGGGTAACTGAACGTGAAATGGGGTGGTATACTTGTCTTTTAATATCGCGGCAATGTTCATAATTTCTAAAGCTTGTAAAGGGCTATCCGCTGTATAAATTAACTCTTCAATGGCTCTGGTTGGGTTGACTGCTTCTAGATGAGCTAAGAACTCAATGGCTCGAGCTTTAACCAAATGATGGGAAATTGTGGAATCACTACTTTGTTTGAGTAAACCTTTTACTTGTTCAATTTGATTTTTGGCTTGTGTTCCAAAAGTGGTGAGAGTCATTAACGTCCAATATTTTTCAAGCTCAGTTCCGTTTTTTAATAGTTGTTCTATACGTTTTTGGACTTCAGAGAAAGGAGACAAGGTTAGGTTGGTGATATCAATATACTTGGCAATGTTTTGTTGCTGAAAAGACGCATATTGTAGAGTATTGTTGTTGGGTGATTTCGTTTGGTAAGACTCAGGGATAAAACCTAAATCCGGAAGAGATTTTAGGCTGGTAAATAACTTTTTCCGTAAAGTCACAATGATAGGTTTATACTTATCTTGGTTTGCTAAGTTAGTTAATTCTTGTGGATCTTCATTTAGATCGAACAAAGCTTCTATAGGCTTTTGTTTAAAAAATGCGGCTTGATTATGATTAAGTTTTCCTGCTTTAAATAAGCTTTTCCATTCTTGAAAAGCAGCACTTTTATAGCGGTAATTTTGAAATAACCCATCTGGGTTCATGGGTGTAAAGTGCCTAACATATTTGTATTTACCTACACGAATTGTTCTAACTAAATCAGATTTTTCACCAAATCTATCGGCAAATCCGAATATGGTATTTCTTCTGTTAATTTGGTCTAAATGTAGTTCTTTAGATAAAAATGCTTTACCTTGATGGGCCGTATACTGCTCTAACCCAGCGAGTTTTAAAAGAGTAGGCGGCAAATCTACAAAACTGATAAAACCATCCACTTGGGTGTTGTTTAATAAGGTTTTGCTCACTAAATGGCGGTAGTTTTTAGGTATTCTCACAAGCAACGGGATCTTTAAGCCAGATTCATTGGCGTAACCTTTGGAGCCAGGCAGCACACCACCATGATCACTAAAATAAAATACGAAAGTGCTTTCTAGCTGTTTATCTTCTTTTAGCTGTTTAATCACTGTGCCAATTTGTTTATCTAGCTGAGTATGTAAATCTAGATACCTGGCTTGGGTGTATCTAAATAAAGGGGTATCAGGGTGGTTTTCTTTTACTTTCATTTGACTCACTTGATGCTGAGTCGGCACAGTTATTAGATCACTAGCGGGAAATAACACACGACTTTCATGGGTTATGGTAAATGTTTGAGTATGGAAAAATGCTTGATCCTGTGCTCTATTTCGCCAGTGAGCTAATTTCCCCTCCTCAGAAAATAATGCTTGGTTTTTGACTGCAAAATTAAAATCCGTTTTAGCATTATTAGTAACGTAATATCCGCCTTCTTTCATTAATTGATAAATGGTTTTAAGTTGGCCGTCATAATTAGCTTTAGTAAATGCTCTGTGATGCATAGTACCTGTACTGGGTGCATACATTCCTAAGGCTAATGTACTTCTAGCTGTAGAACATACGGGCGTTGTTGAATAAGCGTTGTTAAATTGCAGCCCATGTTTTGCTAAAGCTTCTATATTGGGGGTTACGGCGCCATTTTTATTATATAAACGTAAATAATCTGGCGAGTTATCTTCTGATATTAACCAAACAAAATTAGGTTTTTTTTGTGGGGGAGTATGAGATTGTAACTGAGTATGCTGACATCCCGTAAATGCTAAAATACTAGCTGCAAATATTAGGTAATATTGCACAAACAAATTTTGCGTTTTTTTTAACAAATTAATTATGTTTGTTGCGGAACGTAAAACAAACATTAACACTCTCACATAAGAACTATTGGATAGTCCTCATGTTAATTTGTTTCTATAATAGATACAAGGTGGCCGTGAGAGTTTAGAAACCTTGGTACACACTTTTGTTTACCAAGGTTTTGATGGGTTACTCAGTGATATACACGTTACCTTGAGTTAATTTAGACAATAAATCTTGCCATTCACTTACGTCCCAATTAGCGCTTGACCCCATAAAAATAGCCTTTTCTAAATGTTTAATCACCTGACTAAAGTCACGGTTTTCTCGTTTTCTGTAAGACTGGGCAAGGACATAAAAGTATTCAGGGTTGGTATGCTGTTTTTGTTCTATTTGAGCAAGTAAATCAATCGCACCTTGTACATCAAATAGTTCAGGGCTAGTTGTGGTGAGTTTCAATTCAGCTGCTTTTAATGCTGCAGCTGCGTGGTCTTTTTCTGCGGCCATTTCAAACCAAAACAAGGCTTTATGTTCGTCGTACTTAACCCAAGGGCTGGTCACAAACAGTCTACCTAATCTATATTCTGCACGGGTTAATCCGTAGCTACTGGCAAGGCCAATCCATTTTATTGCTTCTTTTATATCTGTCTGTTCACGGTATAATTTCATGCCGTATTCGTACATGGCGCCTGGATGTCCTAATTTAGACAAAGCTAATAAACGTTGAGCTACTTCACCTTCTTCTTGGGTAACCCAAGAGAAGTTTTGTAAAGCCATTACGTATTCGTATTGGGCGTTAAGTTCAGTACTGTTTTTCTTATCTTTAACTGAGCGTAAAATGTTGGCGTACATAGGCTCATTTTCTTGCACCATAGTAAATTTACTATAGGTTGCTGCGCCCATATAGGCTCTATGTACAAACTCTGTGGGTTCACCTTTAAAGGTAGGAATGGCAGTTGGAAATAACTTGTACTCGTCTCTAATCGTTAGTGTGCTACCCATCTTTTGGATATCAAACATATTTCGTTTACTACCATCTGGACCAATATCATGCTCCACAATAAGAAATGGCAGCTTGGGTGGTGTCATCAATAAGTCAAAACTATCTTCATCTTCTTGATCACCGTTGTCATCAAAGGTGCTAAGGCCATCATAAGCAGAAGTGTATTCATCTGAATTAATATCTTCTACATAAAACTTAGGGTCTATGCTTGGTTCGCCTTCAAAGGTAAATTTTTCCTTTAGATTTTCAGTGATTAATTGAGGGAAATATAGTTGTTGGATGGCCGCTTTCCCTTTTGTTTCTTTGTATTCGGCCAATATTTTGTTTACGGTTTTCTTTTGATTTTCATTAAGAGGACTTAATAAGGTTTGCAAGGTGGTATGAGCTTTTTCTAAATCATAGTCCGCGGCAAGTGATACATAAATCAGTGCATTGAGTGCGTCTTTTTCAACTCCTAACCCTTGCTGATACATTGTTGCCAACTGGTAATAAGCGTGGGGGTTACCTAACTTAGCTGCTTCTAAATATCCATCTTTAGCTAAATCATATTGCTTAGCTGTATATTGGCGGTCAGCTTTTAAAATGTCTGCTGA
This sequence comes from Paraglaciecola sp., assembly GCF_051252315.1. Lineage (GTDB taxonomy): Bacteria > Pseudomonadota > Gammaproteobacteria > Enterobacterales > Alteromonadaceae > Paraglaciecola. The sequence continues at coordinate 50,285 of NZ_JBPOFP010000003.1, forward strand.
GAATGTTGAGGTCGATACGAGCGCCCCGACCAGTGCAATTCTTGATAATTGCTGAAGTAGCTTATTCACTTGTGACTCCAATAGCATGTTAGTGATCCAAAATGATTGATTTGAATTGTATGTGACAGTAGTTTCTGTGGAAATACAATTTACGCTTATTTTACATACGTCCTTTGGCACCAGCCTCTATGGTTTTTTGTAAAAAGTAGTCATTACCGTTGTAATAGGACATCTTCGACCAAGGGGCGTTTTTTTGGGGGACATAGCTAGCTAATTTGTTTTTGACTTGGCTGTAAGCCTTGTCATTAGCTACATTAGTCCATTCGTCTCGATCAATTTTATGATCGTATAGTTCTTCCGTTCCATCTTCATATTGAATATAACGGTATCTTTCGGTTTTTATGGCGTGATTATTAGCACCATACGTGGTGACAGCGACATGCGCCCATGGTGCGCTTGGATCGAACAATAATGGTGTTAAATCTTGCCCTTCATTATTGGGATTAGGTGGTAATCCACACATTTTTATTAAGGTTGGATATAGATCTAACAAACTCACTGGTTTGTGGCTTGTTTGTTTGGTATTTGACTTGGGCGGCTTAATGATTAAAGGCGTACGAGTGGCTCGTTCCCATAATGCCATTTTGGCAAACTTGTCTTTTTCACCCACTTGATAACCATGATCACCCCATAAAACCACGGCCGTGTTGTCTGCATAGGCACTGTTTTCTAACGCATCTAAAACAATGCCAATACATGAATCAACAAAAGACACACTGGCTAAATAACCTTGCACCGCATTACGAAACTCCCCGTTTTTTATTGCCCACTCTGTAGTTGGCATCATAGGGTGGTCGGCAATAATTTTGGCAATGTCAGGCACGTCATCTAAGTCATCTTTTAAATAGGGGGGCAGTACGATGTTTTGGGTTGGATGTAAATCAAACCACTTTTGTGGCACATGCCAAGGGACATGTGGACGAATAAAACCACAGACTGTAAAAAACGGTTTATCGTGTTTTTTCTCGAGCTCTTTGGCTACCCAGTGCGCGGAATGAAAATCAGGCATCTGATCATCTCGCTCAGGAAAAGGCCCCCAGTCTGTGCTGGTCTTGGGCTGATCCCACACCATGTTTTTTTCTGGGTATGGACCAAAACCTTGTTCACGACCGCCATACACATCAAAGCTACCTTCCACTACTTTTTGATGGAATACCTTACCTATGGCTGAGGTGTAATAACCATGTTGCTTAAAGTACTCACTTAAAAATACGGATTGGCTGGTTTTGTCATGAGCTGAACGAATATCTTTATCACTAATATGTCCATAAATCCCCGTTGTAGAAGGCGCAAGGCCTGTCATGATACTCGCTCTTGATGGGCCACAAAGTGGGGCAGATGCATGGGCGTTGGTAAACAGAGTTCCTTGATTGGCTAGTCTATCTATATTAGGTGTTTTGGCGTTTGGATGGCCTTTCATAGCCCCAACCCAATCATTTAAGTCATCGACAATTAACATCAACACATTTGGATATTCTTTTTTTAATTCTGCCAACCAAGCTTGTTGCGGAAAAGCGGCCGCAGTGATGGCGCCAGCACCACCTAACAAAAAATTTCTTCTCGTGATCATGACTTTCGGTTCCGTTTACTTGGTATGTCCAACTATCTTGGTATGCCCAACTTTGTATTGATGTGTGTGACTTAAATTAACTTTAGTTAATTTAAGTAGATTTTCTCATTTAAACATTTTGGTCATTATTGTTCAAGTTGGGTCACTTGGCAGGTTGGTTTGATATATATATACCGAAAACTATAATGCTTACTTCCTTGTTTACTAATAGTTACGGCCATTTTATTGGATGGTTTTAACGCCTTACTCGTTGTTTTATCGCGGATTTTACTAAATGTGTATGTGTGTCTTAGGTGATTTTTAGTCAAATTAGGTCATTTTAGGTCTTTGTGTGATTGTTTTATTCATGTAATATAGGCGCCAAATGTTATCAATTTGTACATTTTGCTTATAGATTGTTAAAAGTATAGGTGCACAAATTGGCTAAATTGGAAGAAATAATGAGAAATATAAAAAACGTGACAGGTCGTAAGTTGATCACCTCGTTAGCAAGTGTGGTGTTTGGTTTTGGTTTATCTGCTAGTAGTTTTGCAAGTGAAAAGCCGAATATCATATTTATCTTAACTGACGATTTGGGATTCAACCAAATTGGTGCTTATGGCAAAACCCCAATCAAAACCCCAAACTTAGACAAAATGGCCGAAAATGGTATTCGTTTTGATCAGGCGTATGCCGGTAATACTGTATGTTCGCCTTCAAGAGTGTCTTTGTTCACTGGGCGAGATGGGCGGTATATGAGTAACAATTCAAATACCGTTGAATTGACCCATTTAGATATCACCCTTGCTCATATCCTTAAATATGCAGATTACGATACGGCTTTATTTGGTAAATATTCTATTGGCCAACAAATGGGCGTGACGGATCCGTTAGCTATGGGATTTGACACTTGGTATGGCATGTACTCAATTCTTGAGGGGCATAGGCAGTATCCACAAATCATGTGGCGTGATGGTAAAAAAATCCGTATTACGGAAAACGAAGGTGGCCGAAAAGGGGCTTATGCACAAGAGTTATTTACTGAAGAAGCGATTAGTTACATTAAACAAGAGCGTGAAAATCCGTTCTTTATGATGTTGACCTTTTCTTCACCTCACGCTGAGTTAGCTGTGCCAGAAAAATATAGCAAACAGTATGAGTTTGACGAAAAAGCTTACACAGGCATGAAAGATGGCGTACCTGCTGACAAGTATGCAGCCTATTACCCGGAACCAGTGGATAAGCCTAATGCTGTTTTGGCTGGTATGGTAAGTGCTCTGGACGACTACATTGGTCAAATCACTGCTGAACTAGAAGCTCGAGGTGAATTAGACAATACCTTAATCTTTTTTACTTCTGATAATGGACCACATGACGAAGGTGGTGCTAGCCCAGAATTCTTCGAAGCATCAGCACCTTACAAAGGTCAAAAGCGCGACCTTTATGACGGCGGTATTCATGTTCCTATGTTAGTGCACTGGCCTGAAAAAATTAAGAAAGGCCGTGTTGATAATACCCCTTGGTTATTTGCCGACGTATTACCAACCTTTGCAGAAATTACCGATGTGAATTTAAACATAGTGCCTAGAGTGAAAACTAACGGTAAATCTATTGCAGGCTTGTTAAACGATTCTCCTGAAAAAATGCAAGAGCGTACCTTGTACTGGGAATTTGCTAAACAAGTGGGTGACCCTAACTCAGGCATCATTGGTGACGTGTTCCAAGCGGCCCGAAAAGGTAACTGGAAAGCGGTACGTTATACGGTACAAGGTGAAACAGAACTGTATGACATTATTAAAGATCCAAGTGAATCCAATAACTTGGCTACTAAAAAACCAAAGTTAGCCGAAGAGTTTTATCAGTTATTTGAAAAATACAAAGATTAATTATGCCATTAGATCGCAGGTAAATTATTTCAAGGAAGGTGTGTGGGTTTATTTGAGGTCTTTTGGTGTTATTAAAGAACCTGGGTTCGGGTTAAGTAATTGAATTATAGAGTTAAATTTAGTTTGGTTGATACTTCTTATCCAGAAGTCAGGTTAAATAATTAAATCGGGGCTGAGGCCCCTTTTTTATATGGATTGTTAAAGGAAATAAGATGAAGTGTTTGTTGGCAAATCGCATCGTGCTCAGTGTCCTAGTGTGTTTCCAACTTGGGGGGATGGCTTGTTCTAAAGTGGAACCTATTGTCCCGTCAGGTTCAAAGCAAGCAGGCTCCGAGCAAACAGAGTCTAAAATCACTGTTCAAAATGCAGAGATCCGCCCCAATGGCTTATTAGTCGAGGGGAATATAAAACCGCTTAATGTGCACAACCAGCAAGCTCGTTTGTCATGGTTAGCAAATGTCATTTCTCAGCATGCTTACCAAATTCAAGTCGCATCAACACTAGCGTTATTAAACAACGAAAAAGCTGATTTATGGGACAGCGGAAAAGTCACCGATAAAGCTTCGCGTAATATTGCCTATCAGGGCCCCGTTTTAAACAGTCAAGACAGTGCCTATTGGCGAGTTCGAGTATGGTCAGACAATAAACAAAACCCCAGTGAATGGAGTGAAGTAGGTTATTGGCAAATGGGCTTATTGCAATCAAGTGATTGGCAGGCCAAGTGGTTACAAGCTCCAGAACGTAAAATTGTCACCAGTGAACTTGCCGTTAGTCAATGGATAGATTTAGTTGGTACTGTAGAAAAAGAAGATGGCAGTATTGCGACTTCGGCAATTCAACAATTACATAAAATGCCCTCAGCCAGTTTGTTCCGTCACGAGTTTTCGTATAACAAACAGATAGTTGGAGCAAAATTACATAGTACCGCTGGTGGATATTATGAAGTGTTTATTAATGGTCAACAGGTAAAAGATCGTTTGATGGATCCAGGTCAGACTGACTTTGATAAACGTATTTTGTATAACACTGATGATGTAAGTACTTTTTTACAGCAAGGTAAAAACGTCATAGGCGTACATTTAGGCAGTGGTTGGTACGACGAAGATATTGCATTTAGTGGTTGGAAAAATCCAGATGCTCAATCTGCAAATAAAGCGCGTAAAACCTATACCTTTGGTCAGCCAACTTTTATCGCGCAACTAGAATTAACTTTTGATGATGGCAGTACCCAAATAGTTGCCACCAATAAAAATTGGTTAAGCCATTCATCGCCTGTTGTTAAAGAAGGTATATTTTCTGGCGAGTTGTATGATGCGTCAAAAGTGATCGAAAATTGGAATATGATTGGAGCTGTCGAGCATGCAAAAAACTGGAAACCAGTAAAAGTATTAAAAACATGGCCAACTTTATCATTAGAGCCACAGCTGCTACCTGCTATAAGACCCGTTAAACTCATGCAACCAGTAAAGGTATTCCAACCAAAAGAGGGTGTTTGGGTATTTGATTTTGGCCAAAATTTTACCGGTATTCCCACCTTATATTTAGATAAACTTAATCTTAAACCTAGACAAGGTGTGTACTTGCGGTTTGCTGAATGGGCAGATGATAAAGGCGCTATTAGCCAGTTAAGTGGTGGTGGATGGGCAACCAATTTAAATGCAGTAGACGGTTATATTGCTGGTGAAACTAAGCAAAAGAGCTGGACTCCGAGTTTTACTTGGCATGGGTTTCGTTATGTTGAATTGACGGGCTTAGCAGAAAAACCATCGTTAGATGTATTAAGTGCCCAACTCATACGCAGTGATGTTAAACGTGTAGGCCAATTTGAAAGTTCTGATCCCTTAATTAACCGCATTCACGATACTGCCATGTGGAGTTACGAAAGTAACTTAATGAGTGTGCCGTTAGATTGTCCTATCCGGGAAAAAGCGGGTTGGACAGGTGACGCACACGCAGCGCTTATTACCGGTAACTACAATTTTAATATGCAGACTTTTTGGGAAAAATACTTAGGTGATTTCGAAACGGCATTAAAAGTTGCGCCTACTGTTGTTCCAGGTAAACGTACCGGAGGAGGCAAGGTTGATTGGGCCGTGGCTGAGGTGTTTATTGCATGGGAGCATTACCGTCATCATGGTGACAAACAAGTGTTACTTAATCAATATACCAGTTTGCAAAAATATATGGCCTTTGGTAAAAGCCAAATGTCTGATTTTTTAATAAAAAGTGGCTATGGAGATTGGTGTGATCCGGTTCCATCACCTGGTACTCCTAGAGTGGGAGGTCGAGGTACGCCTCAGTGGACTACCACAACTGTGACTAGTACGGCCTTGTTTACCCAAGCTGCTAATTATATGTATAAAATAGCTCAAGTATTGAATAAAAATGGTGATGCAGCCGAATATCAATTGCTTAATCAAAACTTAAAGCAAGGCTTTCATCAGGCCTTATATGAAGCTGAATCAAGGCATTATGGCAGTCAAACGGCAGATGCCATGGCATTGCAATTTGGCATTACGCCAATTGAGCTTAGGCAAGGTGTGGCAGATGCACTAAACCAAGATGTTGTTGAAAATTGGAAAGGCCATTCATCAGTGGGCGCCCTTGGTCAAACGTATTTGTACTTGTCTTTAAGTGATTATGGTTACACAGACACCGCCTTTAATATATTTAAAGCCAAGGGGTATCCGGGATATTCCTATTTGTTTGATGAGCTAGGTGGTACCACTCTATGGGAGCGAAAAGGTGCGTTTGACCCAAGTAAAGGGCGTGGGCCACTTCGTTCTTTAAATCACCCATTTCATAGTGGTTATGATGGCTGGTTTTATCAAGGTTTAGGCGGTATTCGACCACTAGACAACAGTGTTGGTTTTCAAGAATTTATGCTTAAACCTGTATTCCCTAGTCAGTTAAAAACTGCTGAGGTTGTCTACGATGCAGGGTATGGCCAAGTAAAAAGTCATTGGTTGCGAAAAGGCGATAACATCCATTGGGATTTTGAAATCCCTAATAACACTCAAGCATGGGTGATTCTGCCAAACCAAGACAAGCAAATTTACACTGCTGGCTCTTACTCATTGGTCATACCCAGTGGTCAAGATTATTCTGTAGGTGCGAGCGTTATCGGTAACAATCCAAAAGAAAGAGTTACTGCTTTATCCGAAGAATCTTTTGAAGGAGGGGGCTGGAACGCAGGCAGATTGTACGCAACCTATCATCCAGGACACAATGCAAGCTTACCTAAAAACTTCCGCTTTACCCAATTTCAAGGCCCGCACTCGTTTGTAGCTGAAAGTAGCATCACTCGTTTAGGTAATTATTCGGCCAAGCTACATTGGAAACATGGTAATCCGGCTAAATGGAATCGCGACCCAAATAAATTAGATAACGAAGATCGCAAAGCCATGTTTCATGGCACAAATGCCAGTAGTAACACGGCCACTGTATGGCATGGTTTTAGTGTCTACTTTCCTAGTGAAGATACCCTACTTACCGATAAACAAGATCCGCTATTTTTTCAGCTCCATGGCGCACCCGATAAAACAGCAGAAGGCAAAGAACCTGGCCGAAATCCACCATTGGCACTGACTATTACCAATTACGGTTTTGATGTGGGCTATGGCTGGGACGCTAGAAAATTCGCCAAAGATACTGGTGGTCAAGGCCGTGATAAATTTACTGTGCCGCTTAACATCGACGATTACAAAGATAAATGGGTAGACTTTGTCATCGAAGTTCGCGCTAATCCCTTTGAAGAAAAAGGTTATATCAAGATGTGGATCAACGGTAAACAAATGGTTAACCGCACTAATATTCAACTTGGCTATAACGATGACAAAGGGCTTTACCCATCTTGGGGTTGGTATCAAACCGGCAAACATAACGCTGGTCGTAATAGCGATATGATCCTTTATCTAGATGAAATTCGCCACGTAGAAGCAGTTGATGCTGATTATTATGATGTAGCACCAGGTTTTTTTGCGAAATAATTTACATGTGAAGCTATAAGGATAGTATCAGCGCAACTCACTTTCGCGAGCTGCGCTGTTAGCCGTTTAATATATTCTATCTAGATGATTTAACTAAATTAATGTGCTTTATCTGCACTGGGCCAATGAGCCCAGAGGGTTCTAATTGCGTTTCGTGGGCCTTTGGAGGATTAGTGGTCCAGGTTTTCTTCTGATCTTTGGCGCGGGTGTTGTCGAAAATCAGCTGATTACGCCACGTATTGGTGACCACTATTCGTAGTTGGTTGCTGCCTTGTTGTAAATATTCCGATACGTCGAATTGGTATGGTGGAGATAAACGAGTAGCTACAAGTTTATCGTTCAGCCATACCTCGGCAATATCATGTACTTGCCCTAAATCTAGCTGGGACACTTGGCTGATTGTGTCATTGTTAAACTCAAAATTAGTCTGATAAATAACCGAGCCAGAAAAGTGGCGGATAGCCGGATTCGAATGGGTATTTAGCGGCTGAAGTTGCTTGAGTGTAATGGTTTCTGGGGTATCCCATCCTGCATCAAATTGCAGTTGCCAAGGTTTATCAAGGTTTATGTTTTGCTGTTGTGTCGGTAATGTCAGTACTTTATTTGTTGTACTTGAAGCTAAGCTTATTTCAGCAGATCTCAGAGCAGGAAAATTTGCCTCTAAAATCAATTGCCCTTTGACAAACTGAATAGGGGGCTTTGCTCCGGAATGTAATTTATACCAACCTGGTGTGGCAGATAATGCTATGTCTTTATTTACCACTAATTGTTCAAAATTAGACTGCTTAGGATCCGTTATTTCTGAGGTTTTATTAAACACTACAAATTGGCTGCCATGGGGTTTGAGTTGCACCAGCACATTAGCTGAATTATCCGTAGTCGATCGTGTGACTAACTGAGCAGGGTGGATTTCTCCAGTGTCAATATCCCATACCTCAACTTGGCCTGCACCGTCCCTAAATTGTATGGATACATCAAGAGCCGAATCATGTTGATTCGTCACATAATAGATTTCAGCATCAGCTGTGGTGCGATGTAGCCAGCGTATATCAGGTTGGGCGGCAACTTGGACATCGGCTTGAATTTCCTCAGCGGCAATCACTTGTTCAAGTGTTTGTCCCCAGTACACTTTACCTTTACCGGTTGATTTAACGCCAGATCCGGTATTGCCCCACAGTTCGTCAGATATTTGTTTAAGTTTGCTAAAGTCTTGTTCATCGTCCATCAAACTAGCTGAATCGACTGGTTTGTTACCTAGAATGATCGCTCCTTGCGCTACTAAGCTCTTTAGTTTCTCGGCGGTAGATAACAACATACGCTGTGAGTCACGGAGCATGATAATTTTGTATTGGCCAGCGCCTTCAACATGTAGCTGGCCATCTGTAACTTTGACTTTACTATGTAGAAGCTCAGCATTTAAATAATCAAACTTGTAACCATCAGGAAACGGGTGAGTATCAAAAGGATGGCGATCGAGTTCATCACCCAAATACCACAACACATCAGCCACAAATTGCCCTTGTTGTAACAGGTATTGAGTTCGGGCAAGTGATGTCAACCACGTGGGGGTATGACGCCACCAGGTTTGTGTTCTCAATAATGGAAAGCCGATAGAGCCACCAAAACTAGAGCCAGGAAGCACATCGGTTTGCGGTGTATGAGAAAACGTATGGAAGACTAAATGGTTAATACCTTTGGAAAAATTTTCATTAATTAAGCCTTGGATGGTTAGAGGAGATTCATTCCATTTGACGTTTAATTGAGTGGCAGCTTCAGCAGCCAAAAAGGGTTTGTCGTATAAGTGGTAAGCTGATGCTGCAGCATAAATAGGTTTAGCTTCTACATTGTTTTCAGGGGATTTTGGATACCAAAACTCTGTCATGGGGAAGTCACTTACACCGTAATAACGTAATGGGTCACCGGGAAGTGTTTCGCCTGTCGCCCCTTCAGTATAAACCTTAGCGCCCATGTCATGAGATACCGTTCTAAAATGATCAAAGAAGTTTTCTACATACAAATCGTCCATGGTTTCACGGAGATCGCGCAAAAATTTATTACTGCTTTCAACCGAGTCCACTACATAGCCTAATGTAGCCGGCATATAAGGCAACATGTCGTATCCTCTGCGTTGTTTGAATTCCACAGGAAGTTGATCACTTTTTATGGTCCATGTGGGCACGCCACTTTCCCAGCTGTCAATTAAGATCCCATGTAAATCATGGCCATCTAACGGCCCACCTGCGCGCATTAAATTGCCCATCATGCCATTGCGTAAATGGTTCTCAATAGCGACTTTATCGAGCTTACTAGTCTCCCAACCTGTGGCTTCTGGCTCAGCTGGTTTGTTGGTTTTTAACATATTCACATGACCAAAGCGGATCACTGTCCAGCTGCCTTCTGGCGCTTGCCAATTAAGCTGCCCTTGTGAATTGACTTTAGTCGTTAAGTTAATGATATCTGCTGGATTTATAATATCTTCACTGGCTGAAAACTGAGGTATCTGGGTTTGTAATTCCCGTGAACTTTTAGCTGCTTTAGCCTGATGATTATGTAAGCGCACTTGGCCGTTTAAACTGACATAAGACAAAAATAGCGGGTCGTCGGTAAAGGTCAGTTTAAATGTTTTTGCTCGGGTTTCAGGTAAGTTAAAGCTGACCGGGTAATCATTGTCGTACCAATGACTGGTGGGAACATCTAGTTCAGCCACAGTCTGCCACTGGCCATTGTCTAGTTGTGATTCGACTAAAATTCCAATATTTACTTTGGGCAATAAACGGTTAGTTAAGACGGTGCGTATGGGTGGTAGTTCTACACTACGCAAAGTGGTTTTGTCAGCAAACTGCACCGTCACCCAGGTGGGGTTTCCGTCAATATAATTAATATTTTGTTGCTGATAGGTTTTATAAGGCTCTTGTGCATGAATCTTTTTGGGATGGTAACTAACCCGTTTATCATGTTCAAACACTGAATCCCAAGGTATTAGCTTATTGTTCGTTTCATAACTGATGGGTTTTAAGTTAACCAATAGTTCATTTTTTGGTGTTTTAAAGGCGATTGTTTGCACATCTTGATAATTACGATCTGCCGATAAATAGTCAGCTTTTAGAGCTAGTTGTTGTTGTATTTTTTGCCCTCCTTGTAAATAAAACACATGCTCTACTAACTCTCTTTGCGACTCTTCTGCGGGTACCCAAGGTCCGCCAGCCATTGACCAGCCAGGACAGTTTTGAAAAGTTAAATTTAAGCCTAGTCGTTCGGTTTCGTCGGCAACATGGCCAATCATATCTTCCCATTCTGGGGTGAGTATCGGTACCTGCGGCACATTAGGGTAGGCTGGGCCTTTTTTGTTAAACAACTGAATGCCTTGCATGCCAGAATAGCTAATAGCTTCGAGGTCAGCGGTTAAACCTTCTTGGCTGATATTTTTACCGTTTAAATGAAACCATGTCTCTGGGTAATACTGTTTTGCAGGTTGTTTGAAGTTGCTCTTGAGTTCAGCGAATGAAGGGGGGACACCTGAAAGTTTCACAACAGTCTTAGAAGGTCCTGAGCAGGATGTGACTAAGCTTATGATTAAAGTACTCAATACTAAATGTATGTATTTTGTTGGCATTTATGACGTTATAAGTGATAATGACGTAAAATGATTGTAAATGAATTATAATTTTTATTCATCTATAAAATGTTAGTTAAAGTTAAGTCTTTGTTTTTTAAAGAGTGAAACTAAAAACATAAAGCCTTATTTACATTTGTTAAATCTTTATTCTAATCAAAATATGTTAATTTGTGATTGAATTTAACTGTTGCAGGGAATGTATGAATATCCAAGTATTAAATTGTTTAACAGTTCCAACACGGGTTGTTGTTTTAGTGTGTTTAGCATTGGCCAGTTATTGCTCATGGGCGAATGCCGACGAAAATATGGTCCGCGAACAAACTAATCACAAACCTAATATATTGTGGTTAGTGTTGGAAGATATGAGTCCAATATTGCCAGCCTATGGCGATAAAACCATAGAAACGCCTAATATAAGCTGGTTAGCCAGTGAAGGAGTGAGATATACCAATGTGTATTCTACCTCTGGAGTATGTGCCCCTAGCCGTGCAGGTTTAGCCCTGGGTATGTATCCCTCTGCTGTGGGTGGCAATCATATGCGCACTACCTCTTACACCCAAGTGACAGGGTTGCCAAAGTATGGTGCGGTGCCACCACCTGAAGCCAAAATGCTTAGTCAGTACATGCGTGATTTAGGTTATTACACCACTAACAACTACAAGACAGATTACCAGTTTCAGACGCCTAAAAATGCTTGGGATGAAAGTGGCGTATATGCCCATTGGCGTAATCGTCCAGCGGACAAACCTTTTTATTCAGTTGTGAACTTTACCACCACCCATGAGTCAGGCTTATTTGAACCCTATGGGGTTAGAGATATTGAATCTCGTCATTATTTTGCTGATGATCCGGCTCGAATTGCAAAACTGTCTACCAGTCCTAATCAAAAAACAGATAAGGCGAATACCCCTGTTCATGTGGCAAAAGACTTAGATTTTCCTATTCCCCCTTATTTGCCAGATACGCCCTTAGTGCGTCGTGATTTGTGGAAAATGTATAACAATTTAGCTGAGGCGGACAGGCAAATAGGGGCGGTATTAGAGCAGCTTAAACAAGATGGCCTGTTAGACAACACCATTATATTTTTCTATTCGGATCACGGTGGGCCGTTACCACGACAAAAACGTTTGATTTACGATAGTGGTTTAAAAGTGCCCTTGATCATTCGTTACCCCCATGCACAACAAGCTGGCAAGGTAGATGAACAATTGGTGAGCTTTATAGATTTTGCCCCAACTACGGTTAAGTTGGCAGGCATGGATGTGCCCAAACATTTGCATGGCCAAGATTTCCTTCAAAATGGTTTGAAACAAAGGGATTATATTCACGCGGCGGCTGATAGGTTTGATGGTTTTACTGATGTGATTAGAGCGGTAAAAGATAAACGTTTTAAATACATTCGAAATTACCGCCCACAGCAGGGTTACTATTTACCCGTGGCCTATCGTGAAAAAATCCCCACTATGCAAGAGTTATTGCGTTTGCGTAATGAAGAAAAACTTAATGCTAGTCAAGCTCAATGGTTTAGAGAATCCAAAGACGTAGAAGAGTTATTCGACACAATTAATGACCCTCACGAGTTAAATAATTTAGCCAAAGACCCTGCGTACGCCGAGCAGCTTAAAAGGCTGAGTGCAGAAATGGACAGATGGTTAGCTGAGGTAGGGGATAATCCAGCTTTAGCTGAAAAAGACCTAGTGGCTAAGTTGTGGCAAGGCCAAGCTGATAAACCTAAAACGGCTGCTCCACAAATTCAATTTAGAGCAGGAAAAGCCCACATCAGTAGCGCTACTCCAGGTGCCGCCATTAGTTATAAAATTATTCAAAATAACTACCAGCCTAAGACATGGCAACAATACGGCCAACCTTTTGATGTGCCAGATGGGGCTAAGTTACATGTACTAGCCCATCGAATTGGTTATCAAGAAAGTGAATTAAAAACGCTAGTTGTTTCCGCAAACAAAAAGCAGCCATAGCAAATAATTAAGTGGAATATTTATGTTACTAAAACGAAATATAATAAGTAAATTAGCGGCCTGTTCTGTTATGACTATGTTAGCCGTAGCTTGTGGCTCAGATAAAACAGAATCAAGCTCGGTAACTACACAAGCCAGCGCGGTTTTATTAGCTGCGCCAAGTGACCTAAAAGTCGGTGAAGGGTTTGTTAATCCTATTGGGTACTACGAGGCACAGCCAAGGTTTTCATGGAAGTTAGCTCAAGGATATGACGCTAAGTTTCAATCGGCTTATCAAATTCAGGTTGCTTCAAGCCCCGTTGCTTTTGAAACCGCAGTTGATCTTTGGGATAGCGAAAAAGTGGCGTCTGCTGAAACGGCTTGGGTAAAATATCAAGGTACGGCATTATCTTCTCGTCAACAGCTTGTGTGGCGAGTACGTGTATGGGATGAGCAAGATAATGCGTCTGATTGGAGTGCAGTGCAAACATTAGAGCTTGGGTTATTAAACAATCAAGACTGGCAAGCTAAATGGATAGGCCACCCAAATACCGAATTAGCGAAAAAACCATCTCAGGCAACCTTAGCCACACCTCAATACTTACGTAAAGTATTTAATGTGAAGGGGGAAGTTAAACAAGCGAGACTGTTCATCTCTTCAAAAGGTTTGTTCAAGCCTTTTATTAATGGTGCAGAAGTGTCAACAGAAGATGTGATGACACCAGGTTGGACACCTTACGCTAAGCGTATAGAGTCATTAACTTACGACGTAACTAAGAGTTTAACTCAAGGTGATAATGCTATTGCAGCCAGTATTGCTGGTGGATGGTATGCAGGTCGTATGGCTGGAAAATTAGAACAAGAGCACAGATTACCCGCTCGTTTGTTAGCTCAGTTAGAAATCACTTATGCTGATGGTGCCACACAAACCGTCGTTTCCGATGGCTCATGGTCAGCGACCCAGTCTGGGCCTATTCGTTTTGCCAGTATTTATGATGGTGAACGGTATGAGCAAGCTTTAGAAATGCCAGGTTGGACGGAAGTAAACTTTGAATCAGCAGGTTGGGCTCAATCAGTTGAAGAAGTGTTAGATCCTAAAGTAGAGATTGCGCCAAAACGTCATGCGCCAATACGTATTACCGAGGAAATCCCTGCACAAGACATCGTTATTCAAAAAGACGGCGTGGTAGTGTTTGATTTTGGTCAAAATATGGTGGGTGTACCTAAGTTAAATATCCCTGTTTTGGCAGGTCAAGAAGTAAAAGTGCGTTACGCAGAAGCATTGCATAAAGGTGAGTTTTATACAGATAATTACCGTAGTGCAAAATCCACTAACTATTATGTGCCGAGTGAAAGCGGCACGATTGAATATCAGCCAACTTTTACTTATCACGGCTATCGTTACTTAGAACTTTCAGGTTTTGATACCGAACATACACCTAGTAAAGTGTGGGTAACTGCCTTGATCCAGCACTCAGATATGAAGATCCATGCGAGTTTTGAAAGCTCTCACGACAAACTGAATCAATTAACTGAAAATATTATATGGGGGATGCGCAGTAATTTTTACGATATTCCCCTTGATTGTCCGCAACGTGATGAGCGTTTAGGTTGGACAGGTGATGCCCAAGTATTTGTCACACCTTCTATGTATATGGCTGATGTTTATGGATTTTGGTCTGCTTGGTTGCAGAGTATCCGAGAAGAACAAGGGCCAGACGGAAAAATCCCTGTTTATATACCATTTGTCGATTGGATTAATTTTGCCTCATCAGGCTGGGGTGATGCGGTAACCATTATTCCTTGGGAGTTATATATGGTGACCGGAGATGAAGCCATATTAGCTGACAACTTTGAAATGATGAAAGGGTGGATTAATTATCATCAAAGTAAGAGTAAAAACTATATCTCTAATATGACAACTTTTGGAGATTGGTTACAGCCTTTCCCAAGTAATTTGAAAGATGGTGAAAACGGTAACCGCGGTAATACAGACTATAGCTTGATTGGCACAGCTTATTTTGCCCGCTCCATTGAGCTTACCTTGAAAGCGGCCAAAGTATTAAATAAAACTCAAGACGTAGCTGCGTTAACCGAGTTGCACGGCAAGGTTAAACAGGCGTTTATGGCAGAGTACTTCGATCAAAATTTAAACTTAATTAAAGAAGGTGCTATTGCTACCCAAACTACTTATTTATTAGGTCTGGCTTATGATTTGTTCCCAGTTGAAAAGCGTGATGTCGCTGTTGAAAAGCTGATTGGATTAATTGCTGACGCGGATAACCATCTACGTACTGGGTTCTTGGGCACACCTTTGTTAACCCAAGTATTACAAGATGCGGGTCGCAGCGACATTATTTACGATTTATTGTTTAAAGAAACTTACCCTTCTTGGTTTTATTCCATTAACAACGGCGCTACTACCACGTGGGAGCGTTGGAATTCTTATTCAATTGACGAAGGCTTTAATCCCCAGGGTATGAACTCACTCAATCACTATGCTTACGGCACGGTTTCTCGATGGTTCTACGAAGGAATACTAGGTATTAAGCCTGCTAAAGCTGGATTTAAAAATATTCGAATTGAACCTCAATTTGGCGACAAATTAAGTCAAGCCAGAGGTGGGTACATTACTCCACAAGGTGAAGTGACAGTGGATTGGACCATTGCCACCGGGCAGCTAACTATGAATGTGACTGTGCCTAAAAATTCCACAGCAGACATAGTGTTACCTAAAGTTGATGGCGCAAGTTTGATGGTAAACGGTAGTAAACAGTCGGCAACAACCTTAACTAATGTGTCAGCTGGTACCTACCAAATTACCGCTAGTATCAGCTTATAGTTTGATTGATTCTTAATATAAAGGGCCATCATTTGATGGCCTTTTAAATCCCCCCGAACTCTGGATAACTTGAAAGCCCAAGGTTTCGGTAGAAAACTAATTTTAATAAAAAATGTACCCTAGGATATTTATGTTTAGATTACCCAATTGGACCAAAAGCAAAAAAACGCTGGCGGCCAATAAAATTAAATTAGCAGTAACGGCATTCGCGCTAACCGTTGGCGTGGCTTGTACTAACCAAACATCAGACAGCGTAAAAGCGGTAGAAAAAGAGAATGCAGAAACACCACCAAATATCCTACTGATATTGTCAGACGACCATGCGTGGAATGACTACAGTTTTATGGGCCACGAAATCGTAAAAACCCCCGCCTTAGATAAACTGGCTGCAGAAGGGGTGACGTTCAAACGTGGTTATGTGCCAACTTCTTTATGTCGTCCATCTTTAGCTACGATTGCTACGGGGTATTACGCCTTTCAACATGGTATAACCGGTAATGATCCTTCACGTAAATTACCCGGCGGAAAAGGCGGCGCAGTCTACGAAAAGCAACGTGCTGAAATTATCGCCAAAATTGATGATGTAGCAACTTTGCCTCAGCTATTAAAGCCCAAAGGTTATGTGTCTTTGCAAACCGGTAAATGGTGGGAAGGTAACTTTAAGCGGGGCGGTTTTGATCAAGGTATGACCCGCGGATTTCCTGAAAAAGGTGGTCGCCATGGTGATGATGGTTTAAAAATTGGTCGTGAAGGGTTAAGTACTATTACTAACTTTATCGACGAAACCAGTGCTGCGGATAAACCGTTCTTTGTTTGGTACGCACCTTATATGCCTCATGCTCCCCATACACCACCTAAGCGTTTACTAAGTAAATATCAAAATAGAGGGTTGTCAGATCCTGTGGCTCGTTATTATGCGATGATCGAATGGTTTGACGAAACTAACGGTCAACTTTTTGATCACCTTGAAAAGAAAGGCTTAAAAGACAATACCTTAGTGGTTTATGTGTCGGATAACGGTTGGGTGACAAACCCTAGTCAAAGAGATCGCTTTTTACCACGCTCTAAACAGAGCCCAGGTGAAAGCGGTGTACGTACGCCAATTATGTACGCTTGGCCAAATCAGTTTAAAGCGCAAATGCGTCCAGAACTAACCAGTAGTATTGATATTGTGCCGACTATTTTAGCCGCTGCTGGGGTTGAAATACCCAAAGACTTACAAGGCGTGAACTTATTGCCAGATATGCAGCAACAAACGCCTATTCAGCGCGATACAATCTTCGGTGAAGGGTTTGCCCATGATATGGACGACTTAAACAAACCTGAATCTACTCTGTTATATCGCTGGGTGATAGAAGGTAAATGGAAGCTTATTTTGAGTTACGATGGTAAAAACGTTAGTTACCAGAAATATCATGATGACGTGTTAGCAGGTCCGCGTTTGTATAATTTATTAGAAGACGAGTACGAGAAAGTTAACTTAGCAGATGCTAATCCAGATCTGGTTAAACGTTTGTCTAAAAAGTTAGTCGATTGGTATCCGGTTGATGGTCGTAAGGTGTTGATGCGCTAATTGACCAAGGCATGCGCTTCGCACACTAATCTAGGTTGCGTGATCTGGGAAACCTTGAATGTGGGAAAACGGGCATTTACTGTGATGGGAAGTTTTTGTGTAGGTTGACCTTTAGGCCAATAATATGCACTTTTCTTATTCTGCTTGAGAGTTTTTTGTGGACAGTGAAAGTCTTCTACAAAAGCGAGTTATTCAAAGAAAGTGGGATAACCCAGTTAGTTGGCGAAAGAGCGACAGTGATTTAAATATGTCTTTAAAATGAGGCTGGCCCTATTGCTCTACTTCAGAAACTCTTTTACCTCAATAAATCCAATTTCGCCTGTACCGTAGCTGCCTAAGTCTAGGAATGAGCGGTTGGTGATGGTTTTGTATTCTTGCACCGGAGTGTGGCCATGAAATACGTGATGGATATTTTGCACTGGCTGGACTTTTTGTACTGTTAATTCATCATAAAAGGGTTGGGCTCTATTCCAAAATAAGCCGCTAATAGCATGGTTATCTTCAATGTTTTTTGGCGCAGTTAACAGCATATCTTTAACGTGAAGCCAATCGCATGTATCAGGCAGTTCTGCGTGAACTAGGCCGACATGTTTGTCTTTACTTAGCTCTATTTCGATTGCTGCTGGTAATTTTATTATTGCCTCGTAATAAACCCGTAGTGATGCATCATCTAACGCGCTTGCCCATTGGCCACCCCAACGTTGCCATTGCAGGCGAGTATCTTCTGATTGACTATCAACCACATCAATTAACATGCGTTCGTGATTGCCTTGAATGGCATGAAACCAAGGTTTTTCAAGCCATTCCAATACGTGTTTGGAATCGTGCCCTCTGTCTATTAAGTCGCCAAGGCTAAATAAACGATCGGTAGAATAATTAAACTGGTGTTGAATTAGTTGTTTCTCGAGAATATTAAAATAGCCGTGTACGTCAGCACAAATAAAGTCTCTGCCTTTAGTATTCTGCTTGAAAAATTGGTAGTTCATGTTCGGCTTTAATCTTTGTTATGCGTTATCAAAAAAGTGGGGATGATTATTATAAATGCAATGTGCTGCTTGATTAGTTTAGTTTTTTCAAACCTTAAATTTGTGCTTCTAACTTTTGCACTCCGAAAGATTCAATATCGATATCAACCCGGACCACAGCATAGCCATTATTGCCATCCATAACGTAATGGGATCGCCATTAGTTTTTTGCTAACTAAGCTCAATTATGATGTCATCAGAAAAGGAGAACGATAATCGTAAGTGAACAAAACCTTATGGGGAAAGTTATATGATTACAAAAACAATCGAACAACATAGAGAAGCATTGCTTTGTATTATTGAAGAGAGCGGGCAGTTTGATGAGGATGGGCTAGCTCATGTTAATCATACTCTAGATGAACATTTTAAAGATCCAGAGCAGGCAATTTGGTTAACGGCAATCGATAATGAACCTATTGGCGTTGCATATTGTGCTCCCGAACCTATGACATCTGGCTCTTGGAATTTATTGATGTTATGGGTAAAAGAAAGCTATGAAGATAACGGGGTGGGTAATGCCCTAGTGAGTGAAGTGGAAAGCCAACTTAAGGAGCGTCATGCTCGTTTGTTGATTGTTGAAACCTCTCAGCTGCCTGACTTTGAAGCGGCTCGAAACTTTTATCAAAAATATGGTTTTACCCTTGAAGCAGAGGTAAAAGATTTTTTCGAAGCTGGTGACAACAAACTCATATACACCAAGGCGGTTAAGCCTTAAATGCTTAACCTTAAATTGCCATTGATTTGTTTGATGAGAGATGTGGGAACCTCTTGTTGGGCTGCTAATGTTTGCCATTTTGATACCACTTCTATAGTGTGATCTAAGGTGTCATTTATACGCCTTTTATTGAATATTGGACTAAGTGCTTCGAAACTATAAAAGTCTTGTCGCGTAAAATGATCTTGTTTGCCATTTAGGGTCATCCAATGTTTGCTTACCCAATGACTGTCTGGTTTGTAACTGTAGGCTAAATCGTAGGCAGGGGTCAGTTGCCATGTATTGTTTTTATCTAACATAAAAGCGAAGTTTTTCGCGTGATCATCGTGGTTTCTAGCTATGACATTAAACACCATTCGTTTAAATAATTGCATAGCATCTTGTGGGCCTAATCCAAGTTGTCGGGCGGTATTGAATAACTCTGCATAAGAATAGGTACCCGGTTGTTTATAACTGACGTGGGTTAGGCCATTGAGGGTTTGTACGTGCACTTTTTCACTGCCTTTTCGGTCAAACCTTTGAGTTAAAAAGTGTCGACGGTTACCTTCGTTTAATAACCGACAAGGCATCATGGTGATCCCGCATTCTTTGGCCATTAAATGGTAGGTGTATTCCATTGCACCGTAACCAAGAGGGTCTCCAAATGTTTCTTGGTTTTTATTGTGTTCGCTTACACCATCAAATTTCATCAAGTATTGGGTAAAACCTTCTGGAGCATCGGTTTGCCCCGATCTTACTTGACTGAATGAATCGTTAAATGCGAGTACCGCTTTGGGCCTTGCGCCGCCAGCACTCATGCCTACAGATAATAGCGACATCATGGCTTCAGTATCTTGTTGTTTATCTGTGTTTAAATTCACTGAAAAGTCGCGACGGTTGTTTAGAATCTCTTGTGCAATGTTCACCAATGAGTCGATATGGATGGACTGCGAAGCGTTTAAGTTTTTACGCCTAAAAGCAGGGGAATAACTTAATCCTCCCATGCCTCTGGTTCCTGTATATTGCAGACGTTGTAATGGCGTAATATCGGCAGGAGACTTTCCTTGGCTTGCCACCCACGCATTCATGACTGCATTACCGAAGTCATCGGGTAACGAATCTGCAATCAGTCCAGGCAGCCCTTTAAATGTGGCATGATCTAAATTTGGAAATGAGTATATCTTTTTCGCCAATGGCATTTTGATGGGGGACAGTTCTATTCCCGTATCAATAAACTGAGGTGAATATTCAAATGCTCCTAATTGAGTTGAGGTGTCGTAACTCACAGCGCCAACATTGTACTGCTTAAACATAACGTTTATGACTTCTACCATGTGTAAGACTCATCCTTTTGGTCCACTGTATGACTAGAACCCGTGGCTCTTTTACGGGTTTTTCCTCGCAGTTTAGCGAGTTGAATAGGAGATATATCTTGTTTGGGTAAAAAGCTATTAAGTTGTTCAGTGAGTTCTAAAGCCATTAATATGGCGACAAATGATTCAAGTGTTGATTTACCGTTTTCACTATTCACTACCGCTTTAAGTGACACGCCTGCCTTTTCAGCTAATTGCTTTTGGGTAAAGTCAGCATTGAGTCTCGCTACTTTTAACCTGTCACCTAACTCAAGGGCTAATGCTCTCGATGTTTTTTCATATTCTTTCATAAAATACCCTTTAAGGTGTTTAAGTGCGGATTTTATACTTATTTATCCTTATAAGTATTATTAACTATTTTTGTTGTTTGTCAATGTAAGCACTCCTTATAGGGTTTTTGTTGGTTTTTTTGTAGGTAATAATCCTTATAAGGGTTTTATTGTTTGGTATTTATATTTTTAACTAAGGTGAAATAAACGTAAATATTATGTGAAACATAATGGTTTATTGTGATTTAATATGATTATTTTTGGTGTGTATTGGTTTGTGAAAGTGCTTTTTTTTATGGAATGAGCGCGTCGAACAGAATTAGAAAATGAGGATTAACATGAAACGACATTACGCTCTCACTTTTATCGCGGCACTTATATTGTCGTCTAGCGCTTGTAGTCCTAACAAAGAAACGGGGCTCACATCCGATCTTAAAAAGCTCGATGACCAAAAAAATTACGATTACCAAAATCTTGTCACTGACTTTAAACAGCCTCCTCACACATCAAAACCGTTAACATGGTTACATGCCATGAGCGGTAATATGTCAGCTGCCGGGATTACAAAAGATCTCGAAGCCATCGCTGACGTTGGAATTGGTGGCACCTTGTTATTTAACGTGACTCAAGGTGTCCCAATTGGAAACATTAAATTTAACTCTCCTGAGCACATTGAACTCATTGGTCATTTAGCTGCAGAATCAAAACGTTTAGGGTTAAGTTTTGGTATGCATAATTGTGATGGTTGGACATCAAGTGGAGGACCATGGGTTACACCAGAACATTCCATGAAACGACTAACCTTCAACCAAAAGGTTATTCAAGGAGGTCTGGTTAATATTCAATTAACTCAGCCCCCAACATCTCTCGATTATTACCAAGATGTGGCGACCATTGCTTATCCAGCATTAACCACAGAAATTGATGATGCAACTCGTCAACCTGTGATCACCGCTTCTGATCCCAGTTTTAAGCCAAAAGTGGTGTCTAACCTTAACCTGGATGATCATACTCGGTTGAATACCTATAACAAACAGTCAGCGTGGCTGCAGTTTGCTTATGAAAAACCTTATACATTACGTTTGGTTGATATGTTATTGCATGAGGGGCGAGGCTTAGAGGTTTCGTTACATACCTCTGATGATGGCAAAACCTTTACTAAAGTGCATGATCTTAAGTTACGTAGGCCCGGAAAAACAACCTATGCATTTGATGAAGCCTTTGCCGGTTATACCGCTAAGTATTTTCGCCTAGTATCCAACTCCAGTATGGATATCAAAGAGGTGAAACTTTCATCTACACCTACAATCAACAATTACCTAGGTCGCACCTCGGCCAGTCGTAGTGATTATCAAGCGCTTAAAACTATTGGTCATGCGCCTAAACACTTGGTTATTCAATCGAAAAATATCCTCAACTTAACCTCAAAGGTGAATGCTGATGGTGTGCTTACAGCCCAATTACCTGAAGGGCAATGGACCATTATGCGTTTTGGTTACACCAGTACAGGCGCGGTAAATATTCCGGCTTCTCGTGAAGGCACAGGTTTAGAGGTTGATAAATTTAGCCGGGAGGCATTTAAACTGCACTATGACCAGTATGTGACTAACGTGATTAACAAAGTGAAAGAGGTTGCGCCTAATACGCTTCATACCTTAGAAATTGATAGTTATGAAGTGGGCGCTCAAAACTGGACGCATGATTATGACACGCTGTTTAAACAAGAGTTTGATTATGACTTAGTGCCTTATTTGCCGCTATTTGCGGGTAAGTTCGTCGATTCTGCAAAAGTAGCAGAGGAAGTGTTATGGGATACCCGTGACCTCAATAATCAACTAATTACCCAAAACTACTATGGATATTTTACTGAACTTGCCCATAAAGATGGTATTCAAACCTATCTAGAACCATACGGCACAGGCCCCTTTAACGAGCTAGATGTAGCTAAACAAGCTGATTTACCCATGGGGGAGTTTTGGTTAAAGCGAGGCAATTTTAGAATATCTGCTTCTAGTTCTGCCGCTAATATTTACAACAAACCTTTAGTTTCGGCCGAAGCCTTTACGCAATTTCCTGAGAATAATTGGTTGTTTCATCCTGCAGTTAGCATTGACGATAATGATAAAAGTTGGGCCTTAGGGGTTAATCAACATGTCTTTCATCGTTTTGCACATCAATCCAACACACATGTCATGCCGGGTATGACTATGAATCGTTGGGGCACCCATGTTGATCGCACACAACCTTGGTGGTTTGGTGCTGGTAAAGCTTGGTTTGAGTACATTGCACGGGGCCAACATCTTTTAAGGCAAGGACATGCGGTAGGCGATGTATTGTGGTATTTAGGGGATGCCACTCCGACTATTTGTCCTGAAAAAGATGCCTTATTATCTGTATTACCACCACAAATTAATTATGACTGTTTGAACAGTGATGTATTGCAAAAACTGACAGTGAAAGACAAAAAGATAGTCTTACCCCACGGCAGTCAATATAAAGTATTGGTATTAACAAACCATCACACCTTAAGTTTTAAGTCGCTACAAAAAATACATCAATTATCCCAACAGGGTGTAGTGATTATCGGAGAGCCTGTGTCCCGTTTGGCCGGTCGATATATCGACCCTGAGCAACAAAAACAATTCCAACAAATGGTTGATCAGATATGGTCATTACCTAGTACCTATAACGTTAAAATCGAGCTTGATACCAGTCATGGTCATAGTGGCGAAAACGTGGGCAAAACACATATAAACCAACAGCTTATTGATTGGTCAAAAATATACATGGAGAATAACTGGTTGTTTGACATGTCAATCGCAGATACAGACGCCTTTTATTTTACTCACAGGCAGTCGGACGACTTAGATATTTACTTTGTCTACAACAACGCTAGCGAGCCAAGAATATTAGATGCTCAGTTTAATGTAACCGGAAAAACACCTGAACTATGGGATGCAAAAACAGGTGAGATTAAACGCCTAGGAGCGTTTTCATCTGATGGAAATACCACTCGAGTACCCATTTCTTTAAATCAACATGAATCTGCTTTTGTGGTTTTTAGCCAAAATTCGAAAGATGTTGAGCCTATCGCTCCCGATCTCGCCATGACCAAAAGAGTTGAAGTTGTATTAAATGCGCAAACCAACCAAACAGAAATACAAACACCCATTGAGCAACAAAATGTAGAAGGACCTTGGCAAGTTGAATTTAGCGATTTTTATGGTTTAAACAATTCCTATTCGTTTGAGAAATTAGTCGATTGGAAAGATCATTCTGAGCAAGCTATTCAAGATTATTCGGGAACCGCCGTATATCGAAATACTATGGTCGTACCCGTCACTCACCTAAAAGACGATTTACGTTTATCCTTAGATTTAGGCCAAGTCAGTGTTGCGGCGTCAGTAAAAATCAACGGCAAGTTTATTGGTACAACCTGGATAAACCCTCATCAATTAGACATCACCGACTATGTGGTGGCGGGGGAGAATCAATTGGAAATAGAAGTGGCTAACCTATGGGTGAATCGTTTGTTAGCGGACAACAAACTGCCTGACAACTCAGGTTTTAAAATTGCACGTTGGCAAGATCCAATAACTCCTATGCCCAAATGGTTTATCAATAATCAACCGCCACCGGCGAGCGAGCGTATTACCTTTGCTACACAAAAATTTATGAAAGGTAATGAGCCAAGAGAATCATCTGGTTTAGTTGGGCCAGTAAAGGTTGTGGTCAAGCAAGTTCAGCACTTTTAGCATAATTAACGAACAACGAACAACGAACAACGAACAACGAACAACGAACAACGAACAACGTTGACGATAGCGAAACTTGCTAAGACAAGCCATTAGTGTACATAACGTCACTCGGTATGGGCCTAATATTTCTTTGCATGTGTCTTACACGTGCAAACATGTTTTACACATATGAAAATTGCTATGAGTTGAAAATTGCCAAGGCCGTCCCGTTAAGTTCAATGTAAACAACGAGTAAAGAGCCTTTGATTATTACATTGGATTTAGTTTAATAGCGCCAATTGAGCACGAACACCCTCTACAAGTCATGATTAAATTGAATTATAAAAAGATACATTACAGAAAATTAGGGGGAGTTTTATTTTTCTGTTTGAGTGGTTGTGCTATTTACACTACACCTCAAATGGACTTAAACCTTCCAAACACTTCTTTTAACAGTGCTTTTAACGCAACTCCTTTGAACGCTACTTTCAAAAGTGATGCTGAAAAAGACCTAACGCGAGCCGAAAGTGCGCCCAGCCAAATTCGCGGCATGTGGTGGAAAAATTTCGAACGTCAGCAACTAAATAAACTGATTGAACATGCGTTACAACATAACTTTAGCCTTAAGTCTCAACTGGCATTAACCAAAGCCTCTGAACTAGCCTTAGTGCAACAAAATGCAAGTGATTACCCTAGTGTCAATATGTCTGCTGGTGCCACAGCCGATGCAGAACAAATCAATGAAATACGCTCCGGCAACATAGGTTTGTCATCCTCTTGGGAAGTTGATTTATGGGGCAAACTGGAAAGTTTGCAAGAAAAGGCCCAATGGGATCTAGTGAGTCAACAAGCCATATACAAAATGCGCTTGAATACAGTGGCCGGTACAGTGGCCAATATTTGGCTCAATTGGCAGGCAGAGCGAGAGAAAAAGTTACTTTATGCTTCACAGTTTGCCAGAACAAAAACCGCATTAGAAGTTATTCAAAGACGTTTTGCCATGGGGAAAAACTCTGTCACCAGTGTATGGCAACAACAGCGACTATTGGAGTCAATTAAGTCTCAGCAAGTCAACAATCAGTCCCAATTATTAGTCTTAGAGCAACAGTTAATTAGTTGGTTGGGGGGCGATATGAATACCGTATTCACTTTGTTGCAATCCACGCCTGAACAAGAGGTGAGTTTGTCGTTAGCCTTAGATCCTGTGCCAGAGATCACATTAAGCCAATTACAAGTTAGGCCTGATTTACAACAAGCTTATGCAAAACTGCAAGCCGCTGACAAGTTAGCAGCTGCGGCTGCCGCAGAAAAATTTCCTCGCTTAACCTTACGCGCTGATATTAAGTCCTCTAAAACCAATACTGTAGCGCTATTTGATGACTGGGCTAAAAACTTTATTGTTGGCTTAACTGCGCCTATTTTTAACGGTGGGGCTATAGAAGCCAAACGTCAACAGCGTCTTTTACAATTAGAAGCCAGCTTTGCGGATTATCAACAAAAATGGTTAGACGCCATCTTAGATGTACAAACTGCCTTAATAAACGAAGGGCAATTATTCAGAGTGGCCGAGCAGCTACAAATACAATTAGAACTGGCTCAAAAAACGGTTAGGGTGGTGTCACTTAAATATCGCAATGGTAAAGCGACCTATTTAGCCTTACTTAGAGCCCAAGAAACTAGTTTGAATTTAGAACGACAACAAGTGAACGCTAAACGTTCCTTGTTGGCCAATAGGATCAAATTATACCGAGAGATAAGTCACAGCAATTTTTCACAATCTCCTGACTTACAGCATCATTTATTATTAACCTCGCATTCCGTTGTCGAAGATATTAAGTAACCCCTATGACCTTAAATAACAAAAAACATTTTAAAACATGGCTACCTTGGTTGCTAATTATTGTCGCTTTAGTTGTGGGGTATCAATTACTTACGTCTTCTAAGGTGAAACGAAAAAAATTGGAAAGAGAGTCCGTACAAAAAGTACGTATTGTGAAAGTGTTGCCTTTGAATCAATCGACTGTTGACCCGTTGTGGTTTACCACTGGGATTGTCATGCCTTCGGAAATGATCAACGTGAGTGCACAAGTTAGTGGTGTTGTTGAAAACATTGCCACTAATGCAATGCCAGGCGCGGTGCTAGAAAAGGGTCACACCTTGCTTAGTTTAGAACAAACGGACTTACAAATTAGCCTACAAAGCCAACAGGCCCAGCTCACTCAAGCCGAATCCAATTATAAACTGGAGTTAGGCGAGCGGCAGTTAGCGAAAGAAGAGATTAGCTACATCAATGATGAAGAAAAAGAGACATTGGAAATGTCTTTGGTATTGCGCGAACCCCAATTTCAGTCGGTAAAAGCCCGCTTAGAAATTGCTCGTCTAAACGTAAAAAAAGCACAAGTAGCCTTAGAGCGCACTAAGGTATACATGCCGTTTAATGGTCAAATAATTGATAAGGGGGTTGGGGTAGGGAGTAAAGTCAGTACCAATACACAGCTTTTTAAAATTGTGAACGTTGAACAGTTTTTGCTGGAAGTAAAAATTCCTCGGTCATTTCTATCCTTATTAAATTTTGATGATCCGGTTACGTTAAGCCAAGAAAACCTTTGGGGAAAAGGCGTGACGAGGCAGGCTAAGATATTTTCTGTGCTGCCAGAGCTCGATAAACGAGATAGGCAGGCGCGATTACTGTTATTAATCGATGACCCGCAAAGTTTGAATACGTCTGATAGTCCTCCTGTTTATATCAATGATTTTTTGAACGTGTCTTTAACCGCCAAACCCATCGAGGATGTGTGGACGATACGTAGTAGTTGGTTACAGCAAGATGGATCAATATGGGTGGTGGATAAAAACCGCACCTTACAAAAACGTTATGTGGATATTCGATTTAAAGGCAGAGACTATATTTATGTAGATGGTGCGTTTGAATCAAGTGATTATGCCGTTGCTGAAAAGATACCTGTGGCATCTGTTGGCATGCCGGTAAGGATTAAATTACTCGATTCGCCCGCGATTAAAAAAGACTTTCCGCACAAAAAGCCTAACCAACACAATGATAAAAAAGGCAATTTAGCTAAGTTAACAAAACAGCAGCGGGAAGAACGTAAACAACAACGGTTATTGCTTCAAGGAATAGAGCAACAAGGGATAGTAGAACAAGGCGGGGCTGAACAAGAGAATGCAGATGCAAAAGCAGCCTCTGACTCAGTAGGTAAACACTAATGTCTACGGAACCTAAACACCTTAGCCAAGCTACCCAAACAAACCAGGCTAATCATACTAACCAAGATAAAAGTGAATCGTTTAACCCCATCAGCTGGATGATTCATCACGGTATTGCTCCTCATTTGTTGATGTTTGCTTTACTGGTTGGTGGCTTAGTGATGTCGCTGGTGATCAGAAAAGAATACATGCCAGATGCCTCGTTGGACCGTGTATCTGTTTTGATCCGATATGATGGCGCTGCACCTAGTGAGATTGAAGCCAGCATCGCTGCACCAGTAGAAGACACGGTTAGCAATGTACAAGGAATTAAGCGAGTAGAAGCTAGGATCGGTACGGGTTATATGTGGTTAGCGGCAGAGCTAGAAGCCAATGCCAATGCACAAAAAGTACTACAAGATGTTCAACAAGAAGTAGGGCGTATTGCATCGTTTCCAGAGGGGATCGAAAAACCCCGCGTGAGGTTAGATAACCGAGTGTTAGATGTGATGGAAATTGTGCTGCATGGCGAGATGGAAAAAGCCAGTATCAAACGATTAGCCGAGCAAATTCGCGGACGAATGTTGCAATCACCCTATATATCTCAAGTTGATATTCAGGGGTTACCTGCCGAGCAAATCCATGTGGAGATCCCTCAGCGCACCTTACAAAATTACGATTTAAGTTTGAATCAGGTTTCTTCGATAATAAAGCGCAGTGTGCTGGAACGGTCTGCCGGAAAAATTAAGTCAGCAGAAGGGGACATTTTAGTATCAATCGATGAACGTGCTTATTGGGCTAACGAGTTAGCCAAAACACCACTGATTAATAATGAAGAAGGCGTACAGTTGTTACTAGGTGATATTGCTGAGGTAACAGAAGGCTTTGCAGACGAACGCAGATTAGTCACTTACGACGGGCAATTGTCTGCTCGAATTAAGGTCTATCGGGTAGGTGATCAAAGCCCGAGTGATATTGCTGATGCTTTAGAAGAAATGTGGCCAAGTCTAGAAGGAATGTTACCGCCCAATGCAGGATTGGCAGTTGTGGATGATGATGCTAAAAGTTATCAAAAACGCTTGTCTTTATTACTGAATAACGCCTTTATTGGATTGTTATTAGTGTTTGTAGTGATGAGTTTATTTTTAAGGTTTAAGTTAGCATTTTGGGTTGTGGTAGGCATACCCAGTTCGTTTTTAGGGGCTATTCTATTTTTACCCATTTATGATGTTTCTATCAACATGGTGTCTATGTTTGGCTTTATCATTGCGCTGGGAATAGTGGTGGACGATGCCATTATTGCTGGAGAGAATGTCTACGCTCATATGCAAGAAGGCATGTCTTATTTTGATGCCGCTATTCAAGGGGCTAAAGAAGTTGCCAAGCCATTAACTTTTGCCATATTAACCAATATTGTGGCTTTTTTACCTTTGTTATTGTTACCCGGTCAGATGAAGCTATTATTTGGGGCCATCCCCATAGTGGTGGTGCTGTGTTTTGTTATTTCTTGGGTGGAAGCATTGTTTATCATGCCCTCTCATTTAGCCCGTATTGATGACAGCCACCCAAATGTCGTCAGTCGCTTTTTCAATAAATTGCAAAGTCGTAGTAGTGCATTTTTACAGGCCTTTATTTACAACGTTTATAGTCCATTTTTAGCCAAATGTTTAAAGTGGCCAAGTTTGGTGATCGCCATTTCATTGAGTATTTTGGTGTTGGTTTTAGGTCACGCTTTTAGTGGGAAAATGGGTTTTAGTTTATATCCCAAAACAGACAGTCGATGGGTTAAAGCCAGTTACCAAATAAGCGAAAGCGATCCTTTGGAAAAGGCTATCTATTTACGAGAAACATTAGAAAACAGCGCCCAAGCCATGCTCAAAGAACATGATGTTGAAGATATGGTGATCAGTGTACGCAGCGTGATTTCGGATGAAAGTGTTGAAGTGGGTTTATTGTTGGTTCCGAGTGAAGAGCGTGAATACAGCTCTCGCCAACTAAAAGAGTGGTGGTCTGAACAATCCAAAGAGCTTAGAAAACAAGGGAAATTGAGCTTTTCTGGCGCAAGGCGCAATAGCAGTGATGCCATTGATGCCGCCTTAACGGTGCAAATTCGTCATCCTGATACCGAAATATTAAAAGCGGCGAGTAAAGACATTACCGATTTTCTTGAGTCCATTGAAACCGTTTCGGCTACCGTCAATTCTATGGAAGCAGGTAAACCTCAGTGGAAGCTCACCTTAAATGAAAACGGACGTGCCTTAGGGCTCGACCCTTCTGAACTGGCTTCGCAAATGCGAGCCGCGCTATACGGAGCTAAAGCACAAAGACAACAACGACTCAGTAACGATGTGATTACTCTGGTTCGTTTACCCAGAGAAGAGCGTGAACGGGCCAACGATATTGAGTCTTTAATGATCCGTACAAAAGGAGGCGGCTACGCGCCACTGGGCAGTGTGGCAGATATAAATAAAGTGTACGCACCCAGTCGTATCATTCGTCGTGATGGCCAACGTATTGAAAAAATAGGGGCTGAAATACAAGATGAAGAGGCGATACCTGCAGTGCAACAAGCCGTTCAAGAACAGTTGGTGCCCGAATTAGCCGCTCGTTATCCTACTCTGAAATTAGTTTTTGCCGGAGATCAGGAAAAGATAGCAGAAAGTGTGTCTAGTTTGGAATTAGGCACTGGATTTGCCTTAACCGCGATTTACATTTTATTAGCCATCGCATTTAGAAGTTATGGTCAGCCTTTGTTGGTCATGGCCGTGATCCCTTTTGGCGCCGTTGGTGCTATTTTAGGCCACTTATTATTAGGTTATAGCTTGAGTGTGGTGAGTTTAATGGGCATGTTGGCGTTAGCCGGCATAGTGGTGAATGATAGTTTGATATTAGTGGAATATGCCAATCAACAAAGGGAAAAAGGTGTTGCTGCCTTTGAAGCCATCATGTTGGCATGCCAGCGGCGCTTTAGGCCGATTATTCTCACTACTTTAACTACCTTTGGTGGTTTAGCGCCTATGGTATTTGAAACATCAAGACAGGCTCAATTTGTGGTACCAATGGCTGTATCTTTAGGCTTTGGCATCATATTTACCACCTTTATTTGTTTGCTAATGTTGCCGTCACTTTATATGGCGTTTAGTCAAGACAGTGAAGAATTCAGACAAACTCAGAGGTCGTCATATAACGCGTATTGACACTAAGCGGCCATATTAACAGTGGCCGCGTTTTGTTGGGTGGAGCTTAATACTGATAACTTAACGTTAGGCGTATGGTTCTTGGTTCGATAGGGTGGTAATGGATATCGTTGGTAGCTGAACCAATTGGTTCATTCGCTAAACGTGAACTGTAAAAGTAATCAATATCGTGAGCCTTGCTATTGGTTAAGTTCAATATGTCTAAGGCCGCTCGCCAACGGGGTTGCTCATAAGCTAATTTTAGATTCCAGGTATCCGTAGGATCAGATTGTTGTGAGGCATCTTCAATTAACGGACGTTTGCCAAAATAGCGAAAACGTACACTAGCCTGCCAGGCATCATTTAAATCAAAATTTACTCCAGCCTGTAATACATGGTTTAGGGCGCCGGGGATTTTTCTGCCATCAGTAGATTGATCAGTAAATTCAGACTCGGTGTAAGCATATTCAAAATCAGTACTTAATCCCTCTGCTAAATAGTAATAGGCCACAAACTCTAGTCCTTTGCGGCGAGAAGGGCGCGAAGCTTCGGTGTTACCAGCATCGCCTACAAATAATAATTCACTGTCTAAATCTAGGCTCCAAAGAGCAAAAGAGAGGTTTACATCATTATCGATAAAACCGCGCATACCGGCTTCATAACCAAAAGAATCCACAAGAGGATCGACTTGGTCTGCTTTATCACCTGTGGTGGGATCAATAACAATTGTGGTGCCTCTCGCATCATTCGAATGGAAACCTTGCCCTGCGGAAACATAGGCTTCCCACGCATGGCTAATGGTATAAACCAAGCTACCTTTGAACGAAAGGATATCGTCGTCAGCTTGTCCGCTGTTACTGCTGAGGTCGATACCAAAACGATTGATGCCCACCTGATCTTCTACATCAAATTGTAGGTTGTCATAACGAACACCGATTACAGACCTGAGGTTATCCGTTAATGTCAGGGTGTTTTCCCAAAATAAACTACTGCTTTGTTGCTGGATTTTGTCGTTTCTGGTGACACCTAAACGTTGGCGCTCTTTAGTGTGGTACAAGCCCACTTCACGAATATTGTCATAACGTACGGCACCGCCAAATCGATTGGTCATGTATTGCTCACCTAGCCGTGAGTGAGTTTCGTATTCAAGTTGGCCACCAAATATTTGTCGATTATCCACCTGCTCAAACTGGTCTCCGTTGATTGCATCGTCTAAAAAATAGGTGAAATTTGACCACAGCTGGAGACCGTAGTCGATCACATAAGCGGCACCTGTCCATGCTCCGGATTGCCAATTCATATTTAGGCTGTAACGATTTGAATCTCCACCCACACTGGTATCAAGTGAGCCTAATTCATTAATAAGCCCTTGCTGTACTGCCCGAGTGGGGATTTGATCGGCGCTATTCCAGTTATTGTCATAAGCCATAAACGCTAAGCTAATATGGCCGTCTTTTAAGGATTGAGTGTGTTTAAACATGACATTGGTTTTACCTATGTCTTCATTAATGTCTGACCATGGGCCATCATAGGTTTGTCCTTCAACAGCAATCAGGCTGTTACCGCCAGCCATTTCAAAATCAGACATCACTAATGCACGTTTATAACCATTTTGACCAATAGTGGCGCTAATTAAATTGTCATCAATGTGAGTCGCGCTGTTAATTTTCACACCACCTGCGCCACTAAAATCGCCTATGTCTGCGTAATATGCCCCTTTGCTATACGACATCGTTTTGATGGTTTCGGGAATGATAAAGTTAAGGTCGATATAACCTTGTCCATGCCCATGGCTTGGCATGTTAATAGGCATGCCGTCCACAAATGTGGAAAAATCAGTGCCATGATCTAAGTTAAAACCTCTTAAAAAATATTGATTGGCTTTACCACTGCCGCTGTGTTGGGTCACGACCATACCCGGCACTAATTCCAATACTTCTCCAACTCTTAACATTGGTCGAGTGTTAATTTCATCTTGTCCCACTATGCCTTCTGAGGCCGAAACAGCGTCGCCAACTAGGTTTATGTGCCGGCCTTTAATTGTGATGTTTTCTAAACTTAGTCCGTGCGCCAATAACTTGTTGGACAACAACAATAATAAAAGGGATAGGGTGTACTTTTTCAATGTGGATCCTGATTTTCTATAGCTGGAATTTATAAAGCGGTAAAAATGGAAGGTTTTTTACGATTAACGGTTTAATTTTAACTAATTTTTGTACTCAAAAACATACTTTTTCAGCGAAGCTTTGTAAGTTTTTTGCAAAGTTAGTGCAAGTTTATCACTAGTTAACCATCACATCAGGTTAACTAGACTTTATTGAGTAGAAATCCAATATCACTAAATATGCCAAAACTATTACAACTTTATGATTAAAATTATAAAACTTTTTAACATTGTGAGTTATAATGATTGAAATTGATTTGATGTGTTCTTTTTTGTGAGTGATGATTGAGTTAACACATTGAGCTTAGCGCTTTCATGATAGAAATTGTTTCAGACTTGAAGCGGTTTATTTTGGAACGTTTAACCGGATAGGAAATATGAATAAGATTTTTACTGATTTTTCTCGGAGATTTTTAATCTCAGCGACTCTACTGGCTGCTAGCTTACTCGTTTCAGGGTGTAGCACGAGTGCTTCTTCAATTGATTCTGTTGATACACAAACAGTCGATTATTTTGCTGATGATGCGTTAGGTAACGCTTTAGCTGTGGTTCAACATCCAGCAGGTGTACATGTAAATGGGATCACTTATGTGTCGTATCAAGGGCCGTTAGAGGATCCTTATGTGGCTTCTTATAATCACGCAACCCAAGAATGGCAAGGGCCATTTAAAGCGGGTGTGAGTGATATGGGCAAAGATCCAAGTCGTAGTAAAATTGACAATCATGGTAAACCTACAATCTTGATAGATGATTTAGGTTATATTCACGTGTTTTTTGGTGGGCACGGTGGTATGCCTAAACATGGGAAAAACCTGCTAGGTAATACTCATTATGGTCGTAATATTCATGTTGTATCTAAAAAGCCTTATGACATCAGTAGCTGGGAAGAACTCGACACTATCCCTGTTTTTGGCACCTATAACCAAGCCGTAAAAATGGATAATGGAGATATTTATTTATTTTACCGTCACGGTGCTCACCGCAGTGATTGGGTTTATCAAAAATCCACCGATCACGGACGTACTTTTAGTCAACCTGTGTCTTTCTTAAAACATAAAAAGCGTACCGATATCTTAGCGAATGACAGCTGGTACGCTTGGGTAGGTAAAGGCCAAGGTGACGATATTATTGTGTCTTATGATTATCATGTGTGTTGGAACGGTGGTGCTGGAGTCAATGGGCGAGGGCATACCACTGAACGTCATGATCTTTATTACATGGTATTTGATACAGCTAATAATACTTGGCGTAATGTTGAAAATGAAACAGTCGATCTTCCTGTTACCCGCGAAATTGCAAATCAAAAAACACTAGCCGCCAAGACGGGGGATTATTGGACATTCAATGGTTCATCACATGTAGATGCCAAAGGGTATCCACACATTGCTATTAATTCGGGCAAAGATTTAGGCCAGAAAACAGGTGGCCCTAAACAAACCGTTTATTATAAGTGGACGGGTAACGAATGGGTAGGTGGGCAGCCAGTAAACACGCAAACTCGTACTGACAATACCGATTCACGAGGCGATTTTGTCATTAAGTCAGAAAATGAAGTTTCCTTCGCTTTAGGCTACAGCGATAAAAGTGATGGCGTCATCGCGTTTTGGGATAGTAAAGATGGTGGGAAAACCTTTAACAAAGGTAAAGAGTTGTTACGTAGGAAAAATGCTAATTGGGCATTAACCTCCATTATTGAGAATGCACACCCTGACGCACAAATTATTGTGGCAGAGAAACAAAAAGGCACTAATTGGCGAAAAATTTATCTTGTTGGCGAAAACGGTCCTGTTAAACGTTTGAAGTCAGAAGCTAAGGTGCTTAAATAAGATAGTTTGATTTGAATTAATTTTTGTTGTGAAAAAAGGTCGGTCAATGTTAACCCTTAAAAATGTAAAGAATAACCTGTCTGTTATCGTAATGTTTGGAACGTTAATGTTGACTTTGTTAGCTTGTCAGCAGTTACCGGCCAGCTCATCTCCTTATTATTTTCAGCCCGATAGTTTAAGGGTTGAATTATTAAAAGGTAATTGGGTTCATAATGTAAATGACAGTCAGCCAGAATTGTCTTGGGTTATTATTGGCGATAAACATTATGCTCAACAAACGGCTTATCAGATTCAAGTTTTGCAAGTTGAAAGTAGTGGGTTTGAAGACGTTATCTGGGATTCAGCTAAACAGTTATCAAGGAAATCAAACGCCGTCTCTTATGCTGGCGATAAACTATTACCTAATCACACCTATAAATGGCGAGTTAAGGTTTGGTTGAAGTCTGATACACGTAAAACCATAGAAAGTGTTTGGTCTCGACCTCAATTCTTTACCACCAGTGAAAGATTAGATAATTCTGCTAGTCAACATGACATAGTGACCAGTGATATTGCTCCTCAATATATTAAACAGTTACCTAATGGTCGATATTTAATTGATTTTGGTAAAGTGGCTTTTGGTTATCTTGAACTAGGTTTTATCAGCGATAAAGATGGACAAGTTACAGTTCATTTAGCTGAACGAGGGACAGAAGACGGCGCTTTGTCTGAGTTTGGAAAAAGATCGAGCGTACGCTTTTATTCGGTACCCTTAACCGTACATGAAAAGTTTGATGTTTATGCCGTTCACCCGCCTCGTGATAAGCGCAATACTAAAGCAGAAAAGGCTATTGCCATACCCGGTAAATATGGCCGTATCACACCATTTAGGTTTGTAGAGATTGAAGCTGAAGATGTGAATATTTCCGACATTCAGGCCAAACAAATCGCTTTGCATTATCCCTTTGACCCTTATGCCTCTTCTTTTACGTCAAGTGATGACACACTTAATGCCATTTGGGATTTATCTAAATACAGTATGAAGGCAACCAGTTTTGCTGGAATTTATGTAGACGGTGACAGAGAGCGAATTCCTTATGAAGCCGATGGTTATATTAACCAGTTGTCGCACTATTTAGTTGATGACGAATATTCCTTGGCCCGATATTCTCATGAATATTTGGTTGAACATCCAACTTGGCCAACTGAGTGGAAACAACACTCAATTATTATGGCTTGGACCGATTGGATGTACACAGGTGACACAGAGTCATTAAAGAATAATTACCCAATTTTAAAAGAGCAAAAATTACTGAGCTTTTTGACTAATGAACAAGGATTATTATCAAGTCGCCCAAATGGTACCCATCAAACCATGAAAGATATTGTTGATTGGCCACCTGTTGAACGTGATGGATATGAATTGAAAAACATCAATACTGTTATCAACGCTTTTTACTACTTAAATCTGAAGCAAATGGCTCAAATGGCAAAAGCGATAGATGAAACGGCTGATGCTGCTAAATTCGAGCAGCGGGCTGCGGATTTATATGCAGTGTTCAATAAAACCTTTTTAAATCAAGAGACAGGGTTATATATCGATGGAGTAGACTCTAGTCACAGTGCAGCGCATGCCAATATCTTACCCCTTGCAGTGGGTTTAGTACCGGAAGCAAATAAAGCCAAGGTAATAGCGTTTATCAAATCTAAAAATATGGCTGTGAGTGTGTATTTTGCACAGTATTTGATGGAGGCTTTGTATAACAATGATCAGGCAGATTATGCTTTTTCTTTGTTAACCTCTAAACAAAAGCGCAGTTGGTACAACATGATCCGAGTAGGTTCAACTATTAGCTTAGAGGCGTGGGACGACGAGTTTAAGCCGAATCAAGATTGGAACCATGCTTGGGGCTCTGTACCCGGTAATGTAGTCGGTCGTTATATTTTAGGTGTCACGCCAATCACGCCAGGTTTTGATCAATTAAGTATCGCACCGCAGTTGTCTGACTTAACTCAAGTGGCCGGTAAAGTGCCTACTATTAAAGGCTCTGTTGAAGTCAAAGCTACTCAGGTTGTTGGTAAGTCAGTGTCTTTACATTTAACGATCCCAAATAATGTTGTAGCCAATGTCAGTTTACCATTTGCTAAAAACAAGTCGGTGAAATCGGTGCATATCAACGGCGTTGTTGTTGATTTTGACGAAGTTAGTGGCTTGTTAGCAGAAGATGTATTTAATGCTGGCGAATATGCAATAGAGGTTTTGTACCGCAGTCATTAACTAACCTAAGTAAGTAAATTAGGCTTTTTTGACATATTTTGCCGTGACAACCATGTCACCACCAGAGTCGAGTTTACAGTCCAGCTGATGGTCTTTACTGTCAGCAATTTGTTTAATCACAGCTTTAGTACCGATTTTAAGTACCTGAGAGCTTCC
Source organism: Paraglaciecola sp. (assembly GCF_051252315.1). Lineage (GTDB taxonomy): Bacteria > Pseudomonadota > Gammaproteobacteria > Enterobacterales > Alteromonadaceae > Paraglaciecola. The sequence goes on from NZ_JBPOFP010000003.1 coordinate 87,636, forward strand.
TTTTACTTTTAAGTCTTTAATAAAGATAACTTTATCCCCTTGGTTTAACAGGGTGCCATTGGCATCTTTTACAGATATTGCTAATTCAGATTCAACTTCTACAGGATCCCATTCATGGGCACATTCTGGACATATTAAAAGCGCACGATCTTGGTAAACAAATTCTGAATGACAATTCGGGCAAGGGGGCGTGGTCATAATTACTCACTTAAATATTGAATGATAGGTTTATTGTTTAATCGCAAACAAGGTGGAGTCTTTATTTAGACTTTTCAAGGTTGACTAGAACCTCGATTATCATTTGCTTTTACGGTCTAAATATGTGTATTTAATCAAACTTCACTTAGCGGCGATTAGATATTACAAAAATTGTACAACTGTCGTATAACTTGCGTAATATCGTCGTGTCAGTAACGTACATTATTCGTAAAGGTTTCTTGTATTTTTCAGCAATAATAAGCTGTCTATCAACAAATGGTCAAAGAACATCATGAAAGTTAATGCTGAACTCATTCATAATTTGAGAAAGGAAAACTCTTGGTCGCAAGAAGAGTTGGGCATAGCCACAGGCTTAAATCTAAGAACGATTCAGAGGATCGAGTCGGAATCGACCGCTTCTTTACAATCAATAAAAGCCTTGGCATCGGCATTTGAAATTGATGTTCGAGATCTAGATTACAAGGAACAGCTCACAATGAAGAAATACGAATATAAAACACTAGAACTACCGTTTAAGTTTGGTATTTTTAAACAAGGCACCCCAGATATAGATGAAGCGCTAAATGTAGAAGGGAAGAAAGGTTGGCGCTTAAAACAAATGGTAATTCCAGCCTCTTCAAATATGGGGCAGTCAGAAAAAATGATTGCTATCTTAGAACGAGAAATGTTGCCGGAAGCTGAATAACCCTACAGGTAATTTGTCACACGGGAATGATAGAAGGCTATCAAAAATGATAGTCAGAAAAGTGCCATGAGCGGCCATTACGCATTATTTTATTATAACTTCGGCTGAACGCCCAAAGCGGACCAAATAACTTAA